>NZ_JBHYKM010000010.1:6777-103195 GCF_042741435.1 Streptomyces sp. NPDC058955
CCCCTCTGGGTCTTTTTCGGGCCCGCCCCCTCACCCCGCCCGCGGGGCCGCCCGGGGGGTAAACCCGGGGCCGACCGCTGCCGTCGGCGCACGCCCCGGCCGGCAGCCTCACGCCGGGGCGTTCGCCCCGTCCGGGGGCGAGTCCCGTGAAACCGGTGGACTGTACCTTGACGGTCATGGACTTCTTGACTGAACTTCGACGTGAACTGGACATGTTCGGCGCCCTGTTGGACGGCGACCTGTCGGCCCCGGTCGAGCACTGCGGCGCTTGGAAGCTGTCGGACCTGGCCGCGCACATGGGCGCGGGAAACCTGTGGGTCGTCACGGCGGTGAAGGAGGGCCACGGCAACGACTACGACGAGAGCGCCGTCCCCCGCGACCCGGCCGCCGTCCGAGCCTGGTACGCCCGGACGGCGGACACGCTGGTGGAGACGTTGTCGGCCGACCCCTCGACGGCGGCGTGGACCTTCGCGCCCCCGCACACGGTCGGCTTCTGGCGTCGGCGCCGCTGTCACGAGACGCTGATCCACCGGTGGGACGCGGAGCACGCGCTCGGCGCCCCCACACCCATGGATCCGGAACTCGCCGCCGACGGGGTGGCCGAGATCTTCGACACCATGGCCCCGCGCATGATCGCCCGGGGAGCCGCCGCCTCTCCCGCGCGGGCCGTACGCATCACCGCCACGGACTCCGGCGACAGTTGGACGTACGGCTCTGGCGCCCCGATCGCCGAACTCTCGGGCACGGCCGAGGACCTGCTGCTCACGCTGTGGGGACGCAAGCCCCGGGACACCGAGGCGATCGCCTGGACCGGCGACCGCCAGGCGGGGATGCAGGTCCTGGCCGGACCACTGGTGCCCTGACTCTCCGGCTGGACGTGGCGGCGGAACGACTCGTCGGGTAGCGGTTGCGGGACATGACGCCGGCGGTGCGGTTCGATCACGGTTCTGCCAGGTCAGCTCGCGGTGATGCGTGACTTCTTGACCTTGTTGCCGCAGGTGTTCATGGAGCACCAGCGGCGGTTGGCTCCGCGGCTGGTGTCGAGAAACAGCCCCGCGCATCCGGGGCCTTCACAGGTCTTGATACGGCCCCGGTCGGGACCCCCGAGGACGCGGATGGCATCCGTGGCCAGAACCCCGAGGGCGTCACCGACCGGGTTCGTCTCCGTCAGGTGCCATCCGGCGCCTTCGTCTTCCAGCACAGCCGTCGCGTGCCCCGCAGCAGCGATCCGGTTGAGGGTGCGGACATCCTTGGAGTCCGGCTCCTCACCCGCGGCGACGGCCGCCCCGATACGGTAGATCGCCTCGCGCAGTTCGACGGCGCCCTCCAGATCGGTCGGCGACACGTCCGTGACGCCGAGCCCCGTCGCACCCAGCCACATCGTGAGCTTTGCCGCATCGGTGAGCCGTTCCCTCGGCGTGCGACCGGCCCGATCGCTGACGGTGGCGGTGAACCGGAACGCCAGGACCTCGTTGTCCATCCGGAACACACGACGTACGTCCTCGGTCATTCCGCGCCTCCGCAGTGAGCGACACCTTCCCCTGAACCGCCTCGGCCGGTTCCGCGTGATCGTAACCCCATGGCATCCTTGAACCGTCTTAGACGGTTCAAGGGAAGGGGTGCCCCGCGTGAGCAGCATCGCGGTCATCGGCCTGGGAGCCATGGGGCGACCCATCGCGCGCAACCTCGTGAAGGCCGGCCACGACGTCGTGGTGTGGAACCGCTCCGACGGGCCCGCGGATGAACTGGTCACAGCGGGTGCCCGTCGCGCCGTCTCGGTCGCGGAGGCCATGCACGCGCCGGTGGTCTTCTCGGTGCTGTCCGACGACCGGGCCGTCACCGAGACCTTCATCGACTCCGGAGTCCTCGCCCAGACCCCGGTCGGCACTGTTCACGTCAACCTCGCCACGGTGAGCGCCGACCTGGCCCGCCGGGCCGGCGCGGCGCACGCCGAGCACGGTGTCGGCTACGTCGCGGCACCGGTCTTCGGTCGCGCCCCGGTCGCCGAAGCCGCAGCACTCAACGTCCTCGCGGCCGGTGAGCACGAGCTGCTCGACCGCGTGCAGCCGTTCTTCGACGTGATCGGCTCACGGACCTGGCGACTCGGCGACCGCCCGGAACAGGCCAACGTCGTCAAGATCCTCGGGAACTATCTGATCGCCTGCGCAATCCAATCGCTGGGCGAGGCCATCAGCCTCGCGGAAGGCGCCGGCGTCGACTCCGGGCAGTTCGTCGAACTGCTGGCCTCCACCCTCTTCCCGGGACCCGTCTACACCGGCTACGGATCGATGATCGCCGAACGGCGCTACCGGCCGGCTGGCTTCACCACCACCCTGGGCCGCAAGGACCTCCACCTCGCACTCGACGCGGCGACCGACCAAGGCATGCCGCTCCCGATCGGCCAACTCCTGCGTACCGTCTTCGACGAGGCCATCGCCGACGGCCGCGGCGCGGACGACTGGGCGGCCATCGCGGAACAGCAGCCACGGTGACCACCGACGACCGACGGCACGGGCCAGAGCCGGGGCAGGCCCGCCCTCGCTCCCCCCGCCGGTCCGAACGGCTCCGTCCGTGACGGACCCTCCGCAGACGGCAGATCACGATCCCGACCGTCTGGCCCCACTGCTCGGTCCGGCTGTGATGGGGCCGAGGCTCGGGATGGCCCGATGAGCCACCGACCACAGCGAAGCCCGCACCGGCATGCGCTCGATCAACTTCGTTCCGGCCAGGGGCGGTTACGAGACGCCCGCACTCCTCCCCTCGCTGTACGCCAATCCGAACTGGTTCGGACACGGCGGCCGGTGCCTGACTCCCCTTGACGACGCGGCTCTTCTGCGCCGCCGGCAGGAACAAGGGGGCGCGCAGGCCGCCACCGAGCTGCTCGCCTACTGCGGCGACACCGTGCAGGACGCGGTCAGCGCCGGGAACGGCATGACCCGCTCGACGATGTGGGACCGCGCACTACCGGACACGGTCGGTTACGGAACGCTATCGTCCGGTGACTATGAGGACGAACACCTTAGCGTTCGCGGCCGCGTCGGCTGCCGTCGTTCTGCTGTCGCTCCCGGCGCCGGCCCATGGGGCGCGGGCCGCGGCCCCGCACAAGTGCGAGGGCGGCGAGTCCGACTCGCGCGGGCGGTCCTCGGTGGACGGCACCGAGGTCGCGTGGGACGACGAGTCGAAGTTCGACGACGCACGCAAGCACGCGGTCAAGGTATGGACGGCGGGCACGCTCACCCGGGTGAAGATCGTGGAGGACGGGGCGACGGCGTACGCCGACGTGGAGTGGCGGGACGCCAACAGCACGAGCGGCCAGTGGCGCGACGTCTACGGCAAGTGGGCGGCGCGGCACGGTACGGACCACCTGCTGCTCAACCGGGCCTACCTGGACACCGGGAAGAGGTACGGCAAGGACGAGCACCGGAGGCGGGTGGCCGCTCACGAGCTGGGGCACGCGCTCGGCTTCTGCCACAAGGCGTACGGCTACGGGACGTATCCCTCCCTGCTGTGGACCGAGTACGACCACATCGCGGGCAAGAAGCTCAACGGCCCGACCGAGAACGACATCAAGGCGTATCACGCGCTATGGGGATGATCATGAAGCAGAAGAAGATGACGGCCGTGGCGGCGGGCGCGGCGGGCGCGGTGGTCGCCGGGGCGTTGGTGCTGGGCGGCTGGTTCGGGTACCAGCAGTGGACGGAGCCGCTCGGCGGCGACGTGCTGCGCGGATACGACGCCACCAGCCCGGCGAGCACCGCACCCCACACCGAGAACGTGTTCACCGGCCGCGTGGCGGCATTCGAGGAGCAGCGGGACGTCGACGGGTGGGCGCAGGACGTCTACCGGGTCGAGGTCGATTCCGTCCTGAGGGGAACCGTGCGGGGCACCGTACGCGTCACCTACGGGCTGGACGACAAACCCGCACGCCGGCTGCAGGAAGGCAGCACGTACGTGTTCGCCACCAACGGCTGGGCGGACACGCTGAACGACGGGCACGCGCAGCTGTACCAGGGCGAGATGAAGCCGGTGGACGACGCGCAGTTGGCGGTGTGGAAGAAGGCCGCCGCGCTTCCGGTGGTGCCGGAGCAGTAACCGAACGCGGGCGGAGGGGCGGCATCGCGTCGGCCGAGGCGATGCCGCCCCAAGCTGTCGATGCCTGGCGATCGTCCTCGCCACCCACGGCGGTGACTGTAGGCGTCGGAAACCTGCCGGAGGTTGGCGCCCCGTCCTGCTGGACTGGAGGGCACGTCACTTTCACATGGCAGATCCGACTCAGGACGGAATTCATGTCCTCCACCGCAACCACTTCTCCGGTCCGATCTCCCGCACCATCGGACCGCTCGCCCGTGCTTTCCTGGCTCGCCGTCATTTCGGTGATGCTCGGGATCTTCTCCATCGTCACCGCCGAAATCCTGCCGATCGGCCTGCTCACCTCGATCGGGACGAGTTTCGCCATCTCCGACGGCATGGCCGGCCTCATGATGACGATGCCCGGAATCCTCGCCGCGCTCTCGGCCCCTCTGGTCACGGTGGCCACGGGCCGAATCGACCGGCGCATCATGCTGGGGGTGTTCATCCTGCTGTTGGCGCTGGCGAATCTCCTGATCGCCGTCGCGTCGACCTACTGGCTGGTCCTGCTCTCCCGCGTCATGGTGGGCGTCACCATCGGCGGGTTCTGGTCCATCGGAGCCGGACTCGCCGGCCAACTGGTCCCCGCCCGCTCCGTGGGCCGCGCGACCTCGGTGATCTTCTCCGCCGTGCCCCTCGGCTCCACGCTCGGCGTGCCGCTCGGCACGTTCATCGGAGACGTCGCCGGGTGGCGTACCGCCTTCCTCGTCATGGGCTGCTTCACGCTGGCCGTACTCGCCCTGCTGCTCCTGGCCGTCCCGCCGCTCCCGGCCCGCCGGGCGACGCGCCTCGACGTCCTCGGCGGCATGCTCCGCGGCGTCACCACCCGCTTCGCCCTCGTGATGACGTTCCTCGTCGTGCTCGCCCACTTCGGCACGTACACGTACGTCACGCCCTTCCTGGAGCAGGTGACCGACGTGAACTCGGGCCTCATCACGGTCTACCTGCTCGCCTACGGGGCGGCCGGCATCGCGGGCAACTTCCTCGGCGGATCCACGGTGGGTCGCTTTCCGCGGGCCACCTTCGCCACGGCCGCCGCGCTGATCGCCGGCGCGACGCTGCTGCTCCCCGTCCTCGGCGGGTCGAGCACGGGGGCGGTGGCACTGCTGGTGGTCTGGGGCGTCGCCTACGGAGCCGTGCCTGTCTGCTCGCAGACCTGGTTCTCCAAGGCCGCGCCCGACTCCCCCGAGGCGTCCTCCGTCCTCTTCACCGCCTCCTTCCAGGCCACCATCTCCGTCGGGGCCCTGGTCGGAGGGGCCGTCCTCGACCGCTCCTCACCCTCGACGGTCATGGTGCTGGGCGGTCTGACCGCCGTCCTCACGGTGGTCCTGGCCTGGGCCCATCGGGCGGGGAAGTACGC
This sequence comes from Streptomyces sp. NPDC058955, assembly GCF_042741435.1. Lineage (NCBI taxonomy): Bacteria > Bacillati > Actinomycetota > Actinomycetes > Kitasatosporales > Streptomycetaceae > Streptomyces > Streptomyces sp. NPDC058955. The sequence continues at coordinate 12,266 of NZ_JBHYKM010000010.1, forward strand.
ATGGCCTGACGCCTCGTAGTGTCGGCACCCCGTCGCGGCGCTGCGGACCATCGGATCGGGTGGGGTGGCGCGGGCGGTCGGTTCACTCGGCGGCGTCCAGCTGGTGGTCTGCCCAGACGTAGCTTGCGGGCAGCAGGTCGGTGATGGGGACGGTTCGGATGCGGTCGCCAGCGCCGTCGCCATCGCCGACGATGACCTTGAGGGACGGGAAGTAGTCGAGGAGGACCTGCCGACAACGGCCGCACGGGGGTACGACACCCCGGTCGCGGTCGCCCACTGCGACGATCGTTTCGAGCTCGTACGCGCCCTGGGCGGCTGCCGCACCGATGACGACCAGCTCGGCGCAGGGGCCTCCCGTGAAGTGGTAGGCGTTCACGGCCGTGACGATCCGGCCGTCCTGGGCGCGGGCCGCGGCTGCCATGGTGTGGTTGTCGCCCCGGCAGCGAGTGCGGGCGACGTGCGCTGCGGCCTCGATGAGTTCGTGGTCGACGGGGTGGGTCTGCGTGGTCATGTTCCTCTGCCTTCCTCAGCTGTCACGCGACGTTGACCGGAGAGACGAGCACGCGCAAGTGAATTTGCGTCCCACACCGCGGGCCTACCGGGCCTCCACGGTGCCCCCATCTCCCGGGCCACAGCGTCACTCGGTCCGGCCTGGGCGCCCTGGAGTGACGTGGCCACTCCTGTCAGGGGGAATCGGTGGGCAGCGGGAGCCGGGAAGGGGCACTCGATTCGGCATCGCGGAGGGATTGGGTGGTGACCCGGGAGGCCAGTGGGATCGCCGCGAGGGTGAGTCCGACGGCCGCGGCGACGAAGGTGTGACGGAGGCCCAGGGTACGTCCGAGGAGGCCGCCGGCGAGGGCTCCGAGGGGGACGACACCCAGGACGATCAGGCGGTACGCGGCAGTGACGCGGCCGAGGAGTGCGTCGGGGACTGCCGCCTGGCGCAGGGTGCTGACGACGATCTGGTTCAGCGAGGAGGCAAGAGCGGCGCCGAACATGGCGGCCAGGGCCAGGGGTGCGCTGTGGCCGAGACCGAGGACGGCGTAGCTCGCGGCCGGCGTGAGGGCGGCGAGCCAGGTGGTGGGGCCGCCGCCGATGCGGGGGACGACGTGTTCGGCGAGCAGCGAGCCCGCGATCGCGCCGGCTGCGGGCACGGCGATGAACAAGCCGTAGCCCGACATCGGGAGTTGGTACGGGCCGGTGATCAGCAGGACCAGGAGTCCCCCGGTCGCCGTGCCGAAGAAGTTGATCGCAGCCGAGATGAACGCGACTCGGCGCAGCAGGTCATGGCGCCAGAAGTGGGTCCAGCCGGAGCGGATGTCCTGGGTGATGCTGGTCGGATGCGAGCGGCGGCGCTCGCGTTCCTCACCGGTGGGCCGCAGCGCGGGCAACAGCAGGGCCGCCAGGCCGGCGAGGGCGAACGCGGCCGCGCCGGTGAAGAAGGCCGCCGATGCCGCCAGCGCGAACAAGGCCGCGCCGGCCGGCGGACCGATGAACGTGTTGATGACGGACTGGGTGGCGAACAGCCTGCCGTTGGCGCGTTCGAGCTTCGCCCGCGGCAGGAGGCGCGGCGGGATGGCCAGGGCGGCGTTGTCGACGATCGTCTCGGCGCAGCCGGCGATGAACACCGCGGCGTAGAGCAGTGCGACGTGGCGCCATCCGTCGGCGAGGGCGAGGGCGAGCAGCGCGAAGCCCGACGCGCGCAGCCAGTTGCCGAGGACGAGGATCCGGTGGCGGTCCATGCGGTCGGCCATCGCGCCGGCGGGAAGCGTCGCGAGCAGCCAGGGCAGGAACTGCGCCGCCGTCATGCCCGCCACCACGAGCGGGTCGCGGCTCAGCGTGGCGACGAGCAGGGGTGCGGCGGCCTGCAGCAGTCCGTCGGCGAGGTTCGAGGACGCTTGGGACGCCCACAGTGCGGTGAACGGTCTGAGGGCGGCAGCGGGCACGGTCGGTCTCCTCGTGGCGGTAGGTGGGTAAGGCGTCAGGACGACAGGCCACCCTCACGGGCAATCGGCCATTCATGCATGATGCCAAGATGATCACCTCACATGCAATAATGCTTTCGCCCGTGAGGGCATCGTGAGGGCGCGAGCGACGCCCCCGGCGGCGAGAGGAGTTGGTGGTGCGGTTCGGCCACATCGCGGGTGACCGCATGCTCGACCTGGTGAACACCGTCGCCTGGCGGCTCGGCGGCCCGGAACGCGTCGAAGCCCTCAAGACGTTCTCCGACGTCGTCGACTGGTGTCTCGAATCCGACCTGGTCAGCACGGACGAGGCCGCGGCCTTGCGCGACCTCGCCGACCGGGACCCCGCCGGGGCCGAGCGGGAACGGGAACAGGTCGTGGAAGCGCGCGAGAGGGCGTACGCGACCCTCTTCGAGGGCGACGCCGACGCCGCCGGGGACCTCGCGGGCATGTACCGGACGGCGATCGCCGCAGCCGACCTGGTACGCGCCGGCGCCCGCTGGCACTGGCAGGACCGGGGCACCCCCCTGAGCCTGCCCCGCCATCGCATCGTCCGCGGCCTCGTCACGCTCACCCAGCGCGAGGACCTCGACCGCCTCCACCAGTGCGAGGACGCCAAGTGCGGCTGGGTCTACCTCGACACGTCACCTCGCCGAAACCGCCGCTGGTGCAACACGAAGGACTGCGGCGACCGCAACCGCGCCCGCGCCTACTACGCCCGCCAGAAGGCCAAGACCCACGAGGCCTGACGAAATCACCGACGGCCGGGGGTGCGGCGCCGCATCCGCCGTGGCAAGGCTGCAGGCGTGCGTCTGATGCCGAAGCGTACGACCGCGCCCCGGCAATGGTTCCGCGATCCTGACCGGACCACGGCGACCGGCGCGGGCTCCCACCGCCTCGCCACCCACCGCGCGCGGAACGACGGACGGGCACGAGTAGAGCAGGGCACCTGGGGGTCCGTGAGCAGTGTCAGCGTTCGCGGATCCTTGACCACCACCAGCCGCCCTCTTTCCCCTCACCCACTGGCCCAGGATCCGGCAGAGTGCGACGTTCAAACTCGTCGTCGATGCGAGCAATCAACCGGCCTAGATCACGCCTGGCGCCGTAAGGGAGATGCAGCATGACCTCCTCCAGGTTCGCGCGGGCATACTCCACCTCCAGTCCGGGCTGCCAGACCTCGGGCGCGTTCAGATAACGGCCGGGCTGCTTGAACGCGTCCTCGAAAGAGGCGAGTGCCCGAGCCACAACGTCGGGCCACATCCGCTCATCCTCGACACGGCGCACAGCTGCGCGAGTCCTCGCGGTGACGCCACGGATCCGCTGAACCATCACATGCTTGCGAGGCCGCCACCGCTCGGCGCGGACGGCCTTCGGGCGCCTACGCGGCATCGCCCTTTCTGATCGCCATGACGTCATCCTGTCACGACCGGGGCGATCTCAGCACGTACGAACGCCCCCCGCCACCGTGGGCGCTCTTCCTTCCCGCACCCGGGGAGGGTCCCAGCGGGCCGCCCCTCTCCTCCCCACGGAGGCCGCAACACGCCCGCGCCCCACAGGGGCGGGGCGCGCGGCAGCTCGACGATGCGCATCGTTCGCGCGTTCAGTCCGCACGCTTCAACGACAACGGGTCCAAGCACGGCGACGGCCGCCCTGGCCTCCTCGCCACCGACGGGCGTCCGGACCTGATCGCGTACGGGCCGGGCAGCACCTACGGTGCGTACGTCCACCGCTCGACGGGCGTCGTCAGATCACTGTTCAACCGCCGGACGACGGACCCGTACAAGTACCAGGGCGACAGCTACAACAGCGTCGCCTGTGACCTGCCGGGTCAGACCCGGAACGTATGTGGGCCGTTGAGGGAGAGTGGACGTCCCCGATGACGTCGGGTCCCTCACCGACCTGGTCTGCCGCCCATGCGAATCCGTGGTCGAGTGAACCGACCGAACCGAGCGGTACACGCCGAATTCCATGAAGGCTTCGTCGGCTTCGTCCGCCAGAACCTCACGCTGCCACCGCCGGTCCCACCCTTCGCCAACAATCCGGCGTCGCCGAAGATCCCGTGACCCACGAAAGCGCTCAAGCCAGGCTCCGAGAGCTGCACATGGGCATTTGCGGAGAGCTGCCGGTCCTGGGGCCGTAGGTGGAAACGGTCATGTTTCGCATGGGTCAGGCCATGGAGGGGTCAGTGAGGTTGTCCGGCTGCGGATGCGGGGAAGCTCTTGAGCTTTGACGTGAAGTGGGGGCAGGTGGATGGCGCGCAGGAAGTCGTTGGCGGCGCAGTTGTTGCAGGTGTACCAGGAGCGCCAGAAGGCCAAGGCCGCTGAGGCCAGGCGGGCTGAGGCGGAGTCGGCGCGTCAGTCGCGGGCTGCGGAGCGGGAGGCGGCCGCCCGAGCGAAGGAGGACGCACGTCAAGAGCGGGAGGCGGCGCTTGCCTGGTCGCGGGCTCAGAAGGAGAAGCAGGCGCAGCAGAACGCCGACGCGCGCAGGGCCGAGCAGATCGTGCGGGATCTCGAGAAGCGCAATGCCGCTCGGGCCAAGGAACGGGAGCAGAAGCAGCGTGCCGAGGCTCGCGAGAAGGCCGCGGCCGAGCGGCGCGCGAAGCAGGAGGCTGTGGAGGGGCTGCGGCGGGAGGCTGTTGAGCGGACGGTCGAGGTGGAGGAGCGGCTGAGCACTCTCGCCTCGGTTCTGCGGTCGCGTCCTGGTGCGCTGCACCGGCTGAGGCTGGAGGTGGAGCGGGGCTTCGACGCAGGGGATCTCGAGGCGTTCGCGGTCGGTGTGGAAGAGGCGCTCGGGTCCGTCGGCTATCCGCAGGGGCTTGGCGGGGCACGGCGGGTGGCGTTCGCTCCGGAGTCACGGGAGCTGGTGGTGGAGGTGGAGCTGCCGAGTCAGACGGTGGTGCCTTCGGTCACGCAGTACCGGTTCAAGGCATCCGCTCCCCCGGCGGTGGTTCCGCAGCCGCGAAAGGAGGCGGAGACAAAGGCGTTGTACCGGGATCTGGTGGCGCGGCTCGCGCTGCGGGCGATCGATGAGGCGTTCGCTGTGACTCCGCCGGCGTTGGTGGATCAGGTCGCCTTCAACGGGAAGGTGCGTGCCAAGGACCGGGCCACGGGGCAGACGATCGAGCCGTGCCTGGTCAGTGTGCGCGTCAGCCGGGAGGGGTTCGCGGAGCTGGTCCTGGACGAGCCCGAGCTCGATCCGGTCGCCAGCCTGCATCATCTCGACGCGATCGTCTCCCAGCATCCGTATGACCTGGAGCCTGTACGGCCTGTCGTCACGTTCGATCTGTCCAGATACAAGATCGCTCCAGAGCGGGACGTCGTCGCCGGCCTGGACAGCAGGCCGGATCTGCTCGCGATGGACCCGACCGATTTCGAGCACCTGATCCGGAGGCTGTTCGAGAAGATCGGGCTGAAGTCGTGGGTGACCCAGGCATCGCGGGACGACGGCATCGACGCCGTCGCGGTCAACGAGGAACCGCTCATCGGCGGGCTCTGCATCATCCAGGCCAAGCGCACCAAGAACGTCGTGTCCGCCGAGACGGTACGGGCGGTCGCCGGACTTGTCGTCGACAAGGGCGCCTCGAAGGGCATCGTCGTCACCACTGCGTGGTTCGGCAAGGCCAGCTGGGATTTTGCCCCACGTAACCGGGTCGAGCTCATCGACGGCCGTCACCTCAAGGCGCTCCTTCTGGAGCACCTCGGCATCGACGCCCTCATCGGACTGCCCAAACTCCCGCCCAACTGGCAGCCCCGCGACCTGAGCTGAAGCCGGCGTGGGGCGGCTTAAGCTGTTCCAAGCATGACCAGCCGTGGGAAACGTCCCTGCGGGAGCTGATGTCGGAGTCGTCGTCTGCCTCGTTCCAGGACGAGACACGCGAGCCAGTGGAGGAGCTCACGCGGATCGCGCCTGAAGCTTCTGTAGGCCCGAGGGGTTGGCCGGCCGCCTGCCTACTCCCGGTTGACGATGGTCCAGGCCTTGGGTCGGAAGCGGTTACCAGATGCCGTCGATGACTTCCTCGAAGATGAGGTGCCACTGCGCTTCCTCGTCCGCGAACGGGAGCGGGTCGAAGGCGGTGATCTGTGCACGCAGTGCGTCGAGGCGTTCTTCGGTGTCCGTGGCGTCGTCTTCGAGGGTTCGGAGCAGGGTCTGGAAGTGGGTGAGGGTGTAGAGGAGGGATTCGACGTCGCGGTGGAGGGGTGTGCAGGTCATGCGAGTCGGGCCGGTGCCGAGGGCGTGGACGGTGCCGGAGTCAGGGTCGAGTCCGAGGGGCGTGTCGGCGAGCATGCCGAGGACGAGCCAGTTGTGGCATTTTTCGGGCGTGGTCCCCCGTGTGCGGTACCAGCGGGGGACGTCGATGTAGTCGTCCGCGCGCAGGCTCGCCCTCGACATGAACCATGCGGTGTCGGGCAGGCCGACCGTGCTCAGCAGGTGTGCGGTGCGGGCGTCGAGGCGGGTGTGGGGTGTGCCGTAGCGGGGGTGGTGGACGACGCCGGTGAGTCCGAACGCGGTGCGCACCTCGTCCGCGGTGATTCGTGTCCTCTCTCCGTTGCGGGTCATGCCTTGGGGGTCCAGGGAGTCTGGGGAGCGGGGCCGTCCAGGGCGTTGCGTAGCTTTTCCTTCAGTGACTTGGGCTGGGACCGTTTCTCGTCAAGTGCGTGGACGAGGCGGGCGGTGGTCACGCGTATGTGGCACTCGCGGTGGTGCTGTTTGAGCCAGACCAGCCATGTGCCGTCCGGGGCGAGGAACGCGCGGCGGGCCGGAGTGTCACCGGGGCGGGCGTGTCGGGCGAGAACGTCCGGCAGGTAGTGGAGTGCGGCGTCCTCGGCGACCGCCCGCACGTGCTCCTCGGTGCCGCTGACCGGGTGGGTCGCCACCAGCGCCCAGCGGTGCAGTTTCAGGTCGACACCGTCGACACGTCGAGTCGTTCGGGTGTCCTCCTCGATGAGGACGTACCAGTCGTCATCCATGTCGGGAGCCTAGCCGCCGCGCCGTCCGGTCCTGGTCGACGACGAGGCACGCAGCCCGTCGCGGCCCGCCGCACCGGCCCCGCGGCAACTCAGGAAGACTGGGCCGCGACAGAACGGTTCACCGGGATCCGCGGCGGCGGGTTCGAGGCGGCAGGCGTGAGGGGATTCGTGAAAGACGTCATCCAGTACATCCGGGAGACCCACTGGCCGGAAGAGGCTCCGACGCAGTTCCCCACCGAGCAGCTCCTCGCGCAGATCGAAGACGAGCACAGCGTCCGACTGCCCGCCGGACTCCGCGAATTCCTGCTCCACGTCGGCGACGTCGAGCGCGGCCGTCTGGAGCCCGTCACCGTCACGGACGAGACCGCGGACACATACCTGCCGGAGCTCATGGCCATCGCCTGGGACCAGGGCGTCCCGCGCGAGCTGATCGTCCTGTGCGAGGACGAGGGCGACTTCTACCTCGTCGGCCCGGACGATGCCGTCGTCTTCTGGTCGTGCATCGGAACGGGCGGTCTCACGGAAGACCGCTGGGAGTCGGTGTGGGACTGGGCGCGCAACGAGTGGCTCCGGTTCTGACGGGATGCGCCGGGTGGTCGAGCCCGCCTGCGGCAGCCTCGTGTCCCTCCGCCGGATGTCGAGCGCCTTCGAGCGTCAGCGGTCCCGCCGGCACGTGATCGGGCGCCCGCCCCCGCGGGGGGCGCGGGGCGCCCCGCGCGGGCAGACCCCAGACAGCGAGCGGTACCAGTCGAGCTCTGCTGCTCCGACCCCCCCCCCCCCGCCCGCAACACCCTCCAGGCCCCCAGCCACCGACGCCCAACGCGGACGCGCCGCCGCCGGCTCGCCCCCCAGGTCGTTGTGGCCCATGTCGGCCACCTGCACATTGCGGGCCCCCGAGAGGGCGGTGCTGCTCTTGGGGAGGATCTGGCCGTCGCCGGCGGACCAGAACGTGGTGTAGCGGACGTCGCCGGGCGTCTCGTCGCCCTCGTTCAGGCGGGACACCACGTACGAGCCGGGCGTCATGTCCCGGCAGCCCTGGTCCCACAGCGCGCACGCCCACGCGAGGCTCGTGCCGTGGTTGGGGCCGGCGAGCGAGACCCAGTTGCGGACCTTAGACCCTCCGCCGTACTTCACGTACCAGCGCGTCGGCAGGGAGCCCAGGCTGTGCGCCACGAGGTCCACCTGGTCGGCCCCCGTCCGCCGGAGCACGTCGTCGACGTAGGCGGCGAGCCGGCCGGCGAGCACCTCGTTCGTCGACTGCGACGAGTCGTAGCTCCAGGCGAAGATCCGGTCGGCGGGTGTCCCGGCGGCGGTCAGGCGCTCCGTCAGCGACCCCCAGACTCCGGGGCCGGCATTGCGGCCGTGGACGAACACGACCGGCCGCGGCGCGCCGACCGAGGCGTTCCCGGGTGCGGCGTGGGCGGTGGCGGGGAGGGCGACCGTGCCGGCGAGGAGTGCTCCGGCGAGGAGCAGGGTGACACTGCGGCGCATGGTTACCTCCGATGAGGTGAGGGGCGGCGGCGGGACGGGGCTCACGTCCCACCCATATCTGACGCATCGCCAGATCACTCAAACCCCTTACACCGCGGTGGATTTACTGTCGCCATCTCTCCTCTGTGCGGTCAGAACGCCACAAGGACGCCGTCGGCATGGCCGGCCGCCTCGACGGCGTGGAGCGGGCGGGTGCGAGCGGGGCCTCCGGCATTCCGTGCGCTGCTCGCGGGTGATCCCGGAGGAGGAGACCGGCAGCACAGTGATGAAGGCGGCGACGGAGGGTCTCCTCGGCGTGCTCTGCGGCACGACGGCGTCCGGCACGTGGCCGAACGCGGCCGAACGCGGCCGACGGACGCGACCCGGAGGACGGCGGGAAGATCATCAGCACCGTGACCTCGCTGCTGGCCGCGTACACCGGCCTGTACTCCTCCTACGCGGGCAGCAAGGCCCCGGTCGAGCACTTCACCCGGGCGCTGTCGAAGGAGCTGTTCGGCCGGAACGTCTCGGTCAACAACATCGCGCCGGGACCGATGGACACCTCGTTCTTCTACCCGGCCGAGGACGACGATTCCGTCGCGTACCACAAGTCGTCGGCGATGAACGGCAACCTCACGAAGATCGAGGACATCGTGCCGTGGGTCCGCCACCTGCTGCTCGACGGCTGGTGGGCCAACGGCCAGACCCTCTTCCTCAACGGCGGCTACACCACCCGCTGATCCCTGCGGTCCGCCGGTGCCGCAAGGCGCGACCCGCCGGTCCTTCACCGTCACCGGGGACCGATCAGCCGTTTCGAGACCGGTCAGGCATGGCGCCCGCGTGAGCTCACAGTCCGTCGCCCCAGCCGAAGGTGAGGTTGTACGCGCGCTGGAGTGCGTGCCGGCCGTGGTCTCCGTCGGCGTAGGCCCATGCGAGTGCTGCGGAGAACCAGAGCAGGAAGATTCCGCTCACGACGCCCAGAGCGACCGTCTTGCCGAACCATCCGAGGAGCGCCAAGGCGACTGCCACGATGGCCGCGCCGATGTGGGCTCCCCCGGAGTCGAGCGGTGCGGTCCTGCGTGCCTCTCGGTTACGGGCCCGTTCGGCGGCGAAGCGCGCGTCTCTGACCGACTGTGGTTCGTTCTCGTCGAAGTACATCTTGTTCCTCCCCGGTTCGTGACGCTACCTCGCCCCGAACAACGTCGGCACAGGAGCCCCACCGAACCTCAGGTCCTCCTGGTTCCCCGGCGCTCACCAGGCCCTGGGATCAGCGGTAGTGACCGCTGTCGTACCGGCGCAGCCGGGCGGCCAGGGCCTTCTCCGTGCTGGCGAGCGCTACGGCGATCTCCTCGTCGCTGTGTTTCCGGGTGGCCAGGCGGGTGGCGTAGACGCCGTCGATCTCGACGACCGTGTCCAGGGCTCCGATGATCCGCAAGGCGGTCAGGGGGTCGGTGTCCTCGATGTGGTCGAGGCGTTCGCGGATCTGGGAGATGAGGCGGGCGACGTCCTCGGGCAGCGGCACCGCGGCGGCGTTGATCTCGCGGGTGTGGTCCTCCCAGTCCTGCTCTGGGGCGGAGGTGTCGTACAGGTAGGGCTCGCGGTGCGGGACCCGCTTCCAGTCGATCGGATACGTCGTCTCGCAGCGCCAGCCGCAGGCGCACACCGCGCGCATCCGGTCCGCGAGCGGCCGGCGGTACGCACCGTCGTAGTACCACCAGTCGGTGAAGCTCGGGACGTGCCCGCTGCTGCCGATGTCGATGTACACCGGCCCCGGCACCGTGCCGTCCTCCAACAGCACCCCGACCTTCCCCACATGCCCTTCCGCGCCATCCGGCTCCCACATGGCCCAGCCTCCCCATCTCGCGATGCCCAAGCGGCCACCGCCCTCAGCGGCCGGCAGCCCTCTCGACTCCCACGGTGAGGGACGCCGGGGGCCCGGCGCAGGCGAATGACCGCATATTCCACCGGCAGGCGCCAACGCCGTCCGGGGTTGAGTCGGGAGGCGCTGTCCGCCCGGGTCGACCCGCCTCGCCGACTGCGCACATCCGCTCGATCATCCCGCTGCTTCGGATGCCCCCCAGCTCGAACGCGATACGGCAGCGTTCCACCTGGTCGGCCACGTGCTCCATGTACCAGCGCATGACCTCGTGGGGGACGACCTCCCACGCGGGTGCAACCGGGTCGGCGTGTGCGTGACGGCGAGTCGGAACATGGCTTCTCGGGTCGCCGTCGATCGGTCAGACGGGATCGGTGTACGAGACCGGTTTGCCGGTGGCTCGGGCGTAGGCGATCTCCCTGCTCGTGGACTCGCCGATGTAGCCGCCGGGGTTGACGACCAGAACGCGGTCGGCCAGGTCGATCTTGCGCAGGTGGAGGGCGTCCAGCGCGGTCTTCTGCTCGTCGGTGATCGGCTCGTCCGCTTCGCCCGGGGCGACGACGATGACACCTGCGAAGGTCAGGTCGCGGTTCGCCGTCCGCATCTCGTCCACGAAGCGGGTGGAGCCGCAGATGCAGACGATCTCGGGGCGGTCGGGCACGGCTCGGTCCTGCGGTCGAGCGGGAGAGGCGTCGGCGTGCACTGTCGTACGACCTTCGGGGGTTGAGGTGCCGGTGGTGCGCGGCGGGCCGGGGCGTCAGAGCGGGTGGTAGTAGGTCGCGACCGGGGTGCGGGCCTCGTCGTGGAGGGCCGGGCCGTCGTACGGCAGCTGGGGCCAGGCGCCTGACGGGGGGTTGAGCGCGACGAGTTGTTCGGTCGACAGGGCGTAGACGACGCGGGCGATGCCGGAGCGGGCGATGCCGCCCTCGCACATGCCGCACGGCTGGCAGCTGGTGTAGAGGGTGGTGCCGGCGGCCGTGTCCGGGGCGAGTTCGCGGGCCGCCCAGCGGGCGAGCTTCAGTTCCGGGTGGGCGGTGATGTCGTCGTCCCGCCGGACCGTGTTGTGGGCCTCCGCCAGCACGGTGCCGTCCGGTCCGGCCAGGAGGGAGCCGTACGGCGCGTCGCCGAGTTCGACCGCGCGGGCGGCGATGCCGATGGCGCGGCGCAGGAGGGCCTCGTCGGCCGAGGTGATCATGAGGTTGCCTTCCAGTGAGTGGCCACGGTGGTGAGCGCCCGCCATGCCTCGTCGGGGCGGCGGGTCTCTTCCGGGTCTCCGTGGTAGGGGTCGAGGACGACGGTGTCGGCGCCCAGCAGGCGCAGTCGGTCGAGATCGTCGAGGATCTGTTCGACGGTGCCGACGCCGGCGGGTCGGTCGGGGGCGTCGACCGGTGCGTCGGTGACGCGCAGGGCGATGCGGGGCGCGAACCCCGGTAGCGCGTACTGCCGCAGGGCGGCGCGCATCCGAGGGAGGGAGAGCCGCAGGGGGTGCCAGGCGTCGCCGAACCTCACGGCGCGCCGCAGGGCCGCCTCGCTGTGGCCGCCGATCCAGAGCGGGACCCCGCCCTCCGGGCGCCCCGCGTCCCTGGCTTCCCGCAGGAGGCCGAGGCACTCGTCGGTCAGCCGGCCACGGGCGGTGAACGGCACGCCCAGCGCCTCGAACTCCTGCCGGGCCCAGCCGACGCCCGCCCCGAGGACGAAGCGGCCGCCGCTCAGCTGGTGGAGGTTGGCGGCCATCCGGGCCACCAGCAGGGGATGCCGGTACGGCAGGACGAGCACGGTCGTGCCCAGCCGCACCGTGGTGGTGACGCCGGCCAGCCAGGAGAGCGTGGTGAACGGCTCGTAGAAGGGCTCCGGGTACCGCTCCGCCACGTCCGGGGTGACGGTCACGTGGTCCGACACCATGAGGATGCCGAGGCCGAGGTCCTCCGCGAGCCGCGCTCCTTCGCGCAGGACACCGGGGTCTGTCCCGGGTCCGAAATTCGGTACGTTGACGCCGAGTTGCATGCGCCGAGGCTATCCCGGTGATCACGCGCCGCGGAACCGAATCCTCCCTGCGTACAAGCCGTTCCTCCGTGAATCTGCTGGTACTTTCGCCATATGACCGGGAATCTCGACGACGTCGACTGGGCCATCATCGAACAGCTGCAGCGGGAGGCCCGCATCTCCCTCAGCGAGTTGGGCCGCCGCGTGAACCTCAGCCCCTCCGCGACCACCGAACGCGTCCGCGGCCTGGAGGCCCTGGGCGTCATCACCGGATACCGCGCCGAGATCGACCTGACCAAGGTCGGCTACCCGCTCCTCGCCGTCGTCCGCCTCAAGTACCCGGGCAACCGGCACGAACCGCTGCGCCTCCTCCTCGCCGAACGCCGCGAGATCCTGGAGTGCCTGCGCACCACCGGCGACGACTGCTACACCCTCAAGGTCGCCGCGACCTCCATGGAGCACCTGGAGACGCTCATGGACGAACTCGCCGGCTTCGGCAGCACCACCACGAGCGTCGTCTACAGCCGGCCCCTCCCCTACCGCGGCCCCGTCGCCCCGCGCTGACCCCGCATCGCGAACGCGGTGGCGTGGTCGGCAGCCCAGTGGCGGAACGTTCGCGGCGGTGTCCCGAGGATGTCGGCCACCGTGGTGGTGAGGTACGCGGGCCGGCCGACCGCCGCGCTCCACGCGGCGAGCAGCATGTCGATGGCCGAGCCGGGGGCCGTACCCTCCCACAGGCTCCGGAACTCGTCCGGCGTCAGCTCCTCGAAGGCGATCCGGCGTCCCAGGGCGTCACCGATGGCGTCCAACTGCGCGGCCTGGGTGAGGGATTCGGGGCCCGTGAGGACGTAGTCGCCTCCGGCGTGTCCGTCTTCGCAGAGCGTCCGTGCCGCCACGGCCGCGATGTCGCGGTCGTCGATCGGGGCCGACTCGGCGGCGCCGTAGGGCCACCGGACGACGTCGTCGTTCCGGATCGCGGGCGCCCACCAGGCCAGCGTGTTCGACGCGAACATCCCCGGCCTGACGATCGTCGACTCGAGTCCGGTGGCCGCGATGAGCCGCTCGATGTCGGCGTGCAGCACCCTCATCGGGTTGGGCTGCTGGAAGAAGGGGTGCGGCGTCCGGTGCGGGGAGGAGAGGAAGACGACCCGCCGCACGTGGGCCGCCAGCCGCTCGACGACCGCCTCGGCGGTCCGGGGCGGGGCGGTCCAGACGAGGAAGACCGCACCGGCGCCCTTCAGCGCGGGGTCGAGCGACTCGGGCACGGTGAGGTCGCCGGTGAAGACCTCGACCCCCGGCGGCAGCGTCGCCGCCGCCTCGGGACGACGGACGAGGGCGCGGACCGACACGCCCGCGTCGAGGAGTCGGTCGACGACGACGCGGCCGACCCGGCCCGTCGCCCCGGTGACGAGTACGGGAGAACTGTCTGTCTGATGCATGCGGCCCATGGAAACGTTACTGGGTTAAAAAAGCAACCTGGTAACAAATGTTAACGTGGTCAGGTGAGCGAGCCGACGGGACTGCGGGCCCGGAAGAAGGAGCGGACGCGCGACGCCATCGGCGACGCGGCCGTCGCGCTGTTCCTGGAGCGCGGCTTCGACCGCGTCTCGGTCAACGAGATCGCCGCGGCGGCCGAGGTCTCCAAGCCGACCCTCTTCCGCTACTTCCCCACCAAGGAAGACCTGGTGCTGCACCGGTTCGCGGACCACCAGGGCGAGGCGGCGCGCGTCGTACGCGACCGCCCACCCGGCACCGAGCCGGTGCCCGCGCTGCACCGGCACTTCCGGGCCGGCCTCGATCGCTTCGACCCCGTCACCGGCCTCGCCGACCATCCCGAGGTGGTGGCGTTCCACCGGCTGGTGTTCGCCACACCGAGCCTGGCGGCGCGGCTCGCGCAGTACCAGCACGAGGACGAGGCGGCACTGGCGGACGCCCTCGGCGGGGGCATCCGGGCACGGCTGCGCGCCGCGCAGGTCCTCGCGGTCCAACGGGTGCTCGCGCGGACCAACTGGCAGAAGATCGCGGACGGTCGAACCGCCCGCGACGTCCACCCCGAGGCCGTCGCCGATGCCGACCTGGCCTTCGACCAGCTGCGGTGACCGGGGAGGCTCCCCGGCAGACGCCCTGCCGCTCCTGGCTGCGCCGGACCGTCAGCCGATGCGTTCGGCCAGGGCGAGGATGATGCCCGAGGGGCCCCGGAGGTAGCAGAGGCGGTAGACGTCCTCGTACCGGCCCACCCCGCCGATCAGTTCGGCGCCGTGGGAACGCAGGCGGGCGATGGTGTCGTCGATGTCGTCGACGGCGAACATGACCCGGTGCAGGCCCACGGTGTTCGGCGGCTGGTGCGCTCCGGCGCCGATCGCCGCGGGGGTACGGTACTGCGCGAGCTCCAGCTTGCCGTGGCCGTCCGGGGTGCGCATCATCGCGATCTCGCTGCGTACCCCGTCGAGTCCGACGGCCTGGTCCGCGAACAGGCCCTCGATCTGCATCCTGCCTTCGACCTCCATGCCCAACTCGGCGAAGAAGGCGATGGCGGCATCCAGGTCCTCGACGACGATGCCGACGTTGTCCATACGCTGAAGCGCCATGACGGTTCTCCCTGTGCTGTGCGCGGTCCTCCGAGACCACCGGTATACCGAGGACGCGGCCCACGGGGCGTGCTCGACACCCCAGGAAGGAAGTTCACCCCCATGCCCCGTCACCCCGCCCCCTCCCGCGCCGCCTCCCCCGCCGCCGGCCCGGGCGTGCGGCCCGCCGTCCCGGCCGATGCCGGGGAGATCGCCAGGCTGCGGTCCGCGTACGTCCTGTCCGAGCCCCTCGGGGAGGAGTGGCTCGCCGTCTGCCGTGAGCACCTCGCCGAGCGGCTCGGGCCCGGAGGCGACGCACGCGCCTTCGTCGTCGACGCGCCGGGCGGCGGGCTCGCCGCCTGCGCTCTCGGACTGACCCATCGGGTCCTGCCGGGCCCCGGCTACCCCGAGGGGCTGGCCGCCCGCATCCACGCCGTCGCCACCGAACCCGCCCACCGGCGCCGGGGATACGCCCGGGCGGCCGTGTCCGCGCTGCTGGAGGATCTGCGGCGGGACGGGGTCACGCTCTTCGAACTGCACGCGAGCGACGAGGCCGCGCCGTTGTACACGGAGCTCGGTTTCGCGAGCGATCCGGCCCTGATGCGGTTGATGCAGCGAGCCCCGGACGACACGGGGACGTCCTGAGTCGGACTTCCGGAGCCGTCAGCGGTCGTCGTCCGGTCGCCTTCCGGGCCGGGGTCTCGTACAGGCAGGGCGCGCGGCAGACGGCGGTGCGGCCGCCGCCCGCCTGCCGGCGGAGGGGGAAACGGGGGCGCGTCGCGCGCAACGCGCCCCCGTCGTCACGGACTCGGCCGGTCCGTCCGAACGTGCACGCTCACTCCCCAGCCGCCGAACTCAGCCGGCCGTCTCCCCGTGGGCGCCGGCCGCCGCCCGCTCCGCGGCCTCGGCGATCGCCTCGGCGGCGTCGGCGGCGCGTCCGTCCGCGTGCCAGTCGGCGATGCGCTGGACCGTGGGACCGGGAGGAAAGATGCCGAGCTGCCCGAGCAGGCCGAGATCGTCGCGGACCGCCTCGTGCCGCACGACCTTGCCGTCCCGCAGGTGCAGGATGTGGACCTGCTCGGAGTCGATCTCGTCACCGGTGGGCGGGATCGCCTGGAGCAGTTCGCCGTCGCGGTACTGGACGAAGGGGCCGGTGTGCCGGCCCCGCATGCGCAGCCGCATCCAGACCTGGTCGCCGTCGTGGACCAGGTCGGTGACCGGGAAGCCCAGGTCGGAGAAGGCGGAGCGCAGCCACGCGCCCGACGCCAGCGCACCGGCCGGGCCGGGGAGCGAGCAGGCGCGGGGGGAGACAACCGCCTCGCGGTTGGTGAAGTCCTCGTGCACGACCGCCTCGGCCAGCGCCGCGTCCCCGGTCGCCAGGACCGTGAAGAGACCGCGCGCCGCTTCCTCGGGTGACATTCCCATCGGTTCGTTCCTCTCGCTGAGGGGCGGCTCTCCGCCCTGACCGATATTCAGGTTACACATCACCTATTGAATAGGTCGATCACTTCCTCGACTAGACTGGCCCCATGCCGACCACGCGCAAGTACGTCTCGCCCCTGCGGGAGCAGGCCGCCGCCCAGACGCGTGAGCGGATCCTCCGGTCGGCGACCCGGCTGTTCGCGGAGTACGGCTACGGGCGGGTGACCGTCGCGAACATCGCCGCCGAGGCGGGCGTCTCCGCCAAGGCCGTCTTCGCGAGCACCGGGAGCAAGGGCGACATCCTCAACGAGATCGTCGACACGGCCGTACGGGCCGCCGGCCACGAGCGGGCCATCGAGGCCCTACTCGCCGCGCGGGACCTGGAGTCGGCCGTCCGGGCACTGGCCCACGGCACCCGGGCGGGAAACGAGAGCATGTTCAGCGTGCACGAGGCGATCCACAAGGCGCTGCCGTCCCACGAGGACGGCGAGGCCCTGTGGGAGCGCGCCACCGCCGACTACCGTGCCGCCCTCCGCACCGCCGCGCACCACCTGCGCACCCTGATGCCGGCCACCCGTCCGGAGGAGGAGACGGCGGACCTCCTGTGGTTCTGGTTCGGCCCGGGCGGATGGCGCACGCTGGTCGTCGAGAACGGCTGGACCTGGGACCGCGCCGAGGCCTTCCTCCTGCACACCGCGCTCGCCACCCTGAGAACGCCGTGACACGACCGACGGCCGACGGGGCGGGCGTTCACCCGCGGGGCGGAGCCGTCGCTCGGTGGTCACCCGCGGGGCGGACCCGTCCCCGTCACGCGGGCGGCATCAGATCGCTCTCGCTGATGGTGTACGTCAGCGGAGGGTAGGTGAAGTCCGTTTCGTCGTTCTCACGGCGCCGCAGGCGATAGAACGCGCGGGCCTGCTCGTCGTCCGCCAACGTGAGGCGCGCGCCCTCGGGGAGGTAGGCGTGGCCGTCGCCGAATCGGACCGTGGTCTTCGAGGTCCGGAAGGTGACGCCCAACCAGGGGTTGTCCGGCTCCTGGGCGGGTGCGTCCCAGACGATTCTGTGCCTGAGCCGGCGGTTCGTGTCGACGGAGAACACGACGACGCCGTGGTGCGCCAGCGGGACTTCGTACCGCTCGTCGGCGGACTCCTTCGACTCGAAGATCAGCTTCCTCTGCGGGTTCGCCTCGGGGTGCCGGTAGCAGGAGTAGACGGCGATGAACGAGTCGTCGGCCAGGTCGAGGGCCTGGTCGGAGTGGCCGCCCATCTTCTTGTAGGCGTGGGTGTAGCGCTCCACGAGGGCGTTGTTGAAGCCGAGGGGAAGTGCCGCCTGCTGCTGGATCTGCCGCGCCAGTCGTTCGTGCACCGGCCGGAAGCGCTGTGTCGGGTTGGCGTATCGCGTGGTCGTGCGGACGAGCGGTGCGCCACCGGACGCGTCGATCCTGGTCACGACGGCGCCCGTCCGGCCCTTTCCCACGTCCTCCAGACGCGTCGCAGCCGACAGCTCCGCGTACCGGTTCTCCTCCGTCGGCAGCGTGCACGTGATGATCGCGCCCGCGATCTCAGACGCGGGGGGCACGGTAGTCTCCGGTGTTCATGCTGAAGCGGAAGTCGTCGCCGTAGTCGATGAAGGACGAGGTCCTGTTCTCCTCGGCGTACCGTCTGCGGAGTTCGTCCATGCCCGCCTCCGTGGGTGGTTCCAGCCGCACGAGACCTCCGGCCCTCTTCAGGAAGGTCCGGCCGTCCTTGTGCACGGCTTCGGTGCTCGAACAGCGCACGACGTATCCCAGGCGGGTGGGGATCGACGCGGCGTCCAACGCCGAGGGACGGATCTCGTGCGTGTACAGGCGGTTGGTGGAGAGCGGCATGAAGAAGACGGAGCCGGGATGGAGCGTCACGGTGAACTGCTCGGGGAGTGCCGCTCCGTTGAGCGTCTCGGTGCGGTCCTTGAGGCGGAAGTGGAGTCGGGTCAGACCGCTGACGCCCTTCAGGCCGCGGTCGAAGGGGTCTTCGGCCAGAGGCTGTAGCTTGTCGAGGCCGTCGTAGAAGGTGCAGAAGGCCATGATGCCGTTGGCGGGCATGTCCTTCGTCTTGTCGGCGTGGGCCGAGATCCTGGCCTTGGACTGCTTGCGCTCCGCCGTGGCAAGGGTGTTGTGGTAGATCTGGGCGAGGACGTGATTGAGCGGCGCCTGGCCGCGGAACACGGCGGCGGCCTCGCGGTTCAGCTCCTCGACGATCTGCTCGTCCGTCGGTCCGAAGCCCTCCGTCGGGCCCGAGAGGTTCGTGGAGCAGCGGAGCAGCCGGAAGTGCAGCTCTCCGCCGTCCTCCTCGACGGGGGTCAGGTAGATGCCGCTGCGATGCGCCGTTCCCGGCTTGGTGGACTCCGTCAGGGTCTGGAACGTGTGCTCCGCGCGGATCCGTCCGAAGTGATCGGCCCCGCTGTCGAAGAATCGGCGGTAGTACACGCCGACGCCGTGGACGCGGACCGGTACCCGGCCCAGGCCGACGACGGGCCAAGGGATGGCGTCGTCCCCGCGGAGGCCGTGCGAGAGCTCCTGGACCACGAACACCCGGGCAGCCGCATCGATGTGACCGGCACTGATCTCGGCGAGGTCTCCGCACAGGTAGACGGTCTTCCGCGTGAGATCGGGCGAGCCGGAAGCCAGTTCCTCCGGCGTGATCACGGTCCCGAAGAAGTCCCTGATCGCGGCGTTGCCATGCAGCGCCGAAGGGGCGATCACGACGCTGTCCGCGTCCTCGATACGGGCTTCCGACGCCTCTGCCACGTGCCTCACGCGCTCCCCGCCCTCTGCGGTCTAGATGGTCGGCCAGAAATCCGGACACGCCAACGGCCCGCACCCTCTTCCGATGGCGCTGCGAAGCGCCGGCGAAAGGGGCCGGACCGGTTGACCTCGATGCTCTCACGCGGCTCGACGGACGGGCAACGGCCCGCGGACGCTGCCGCGACCGTCAGACGCGGTGCCTCGTCCCAGGTGGTCCGGTGTGTCTCCAGCGGACCGGGTCGTGGGCGTCCGCGCCGGGTCTGGCCGTGGGGAGGGGCCCGGGCGTGCTCGCGTCCAGGACGAGGACATGGTTGCCGCCTCGCTGGAACTCGTACGCGACCCGTTCGAGGCGTGACGGGACGCCCAGCGCTCCCAGTTCGCCGCGCAGGCGGTCCAGCGGCTCGTATCGACGGTCGCTCGTGTGGAGCACGACGGGGAAGAGCCGGACCTCGCGGCGGGCGACCCGCACCAGTTCGATCAGGGCGCTCCGGTGGAAGTCCTCGCCCAGTTGCGCCCCGTACGAGAAGAGGAGGTGGGAGCTGAGGACGAGGTCGAAGGAGCGGTCGGGGAACGGCAGGTGGGGCAGGGCGCCGGCGACGTAGCGGTCCGGGTGGGTCGCCATGTCGGTGGTGAAGGTGCGAGCCGCCTCGGTCCGCAGCCGGGTGTAGCGCTCCGGGCTGCCGAACCAGCCCCAGGCGAAGTGCTCCGCGTTCTCGGCCACGTACGCGTGTTTGTGCGCGATCTCGCGCAGTGCCAGGGCCCCCAGGTCGTCCCGCCCCAGGCCGTACTGGGGGTCGACGGCGACCGCGTCGGTGCCCCGCGCGGTCGCGCCGGCCACGAAGCTCGCCGCGCCTCCGGGGCAGTCGAGGAGGCGCAGGGCGAGGTCGTCGTCGGAGAGGGCGAACATGGCCCGGTACTCGTCGAAGGAGCGGGCGCTGACCAGCACGGGTCACCCCCTGCCGATGTAGGGCATGGTCGTGGGCAGCACCGTCAGGAACTGCACGTTGGTGTCGAGGGGCATGGACGCCATGAGCAGCAGCGCCTCGGTGAAGCGTGCCACGGGGATCGTCGCTTCGACCGCCATCGTGCCGTCGGCCTGCATCGCGGGCGGCTGCGGGCCGCCGTCGACCGGGGTCACGTTGCCGACGTCGATCTGTCCGCAGGAGATCCCGTAGGGGCGGCCGTCCAGAGAGAGGGCGCGGGTCAGACCGAGGACGGCGTGTTTGGCCGTGGTGTAGGAGATGGCGTGGGGGCGGGGTGCGTGGGCGGACGGGGCACCGTTGTTGATGATGCGGCCGCCCTGCGGGGACTGGTCCCGCATCATGCGGAACGCCTCCTGGGCGCACAGGAAGGTTCCGGTGACGGTGGTGGCCATGATCCGGTTCCAGTCGTCGATCGCCACCTCGGTCACCGGCCTGCGGGGGACGGCCGCGCCCGCGTTGTTGAACAGCAGGTCGAGCCGGCCGAAGTGGCGGCCGACCGCACGGAACAGTGCCGTGACCCGGTCGGGGTCGGTGATGTCGGTGGGGACGGCGAGCACCCGGTCCGGTCCGGCGCCCGACAGCGCGGCGGTCTCCTCCAGCTGCTTGTCGCGCCGTCCGGCGAGCGCGAGGGACCAGCCGTGGTCGAGCAGGGCGAGGGCCGCCGCGCGGCCCAGTCCGCTGCCTCCGCCGGTGACGACCGCGACCCTGGCTTCCTCCCGGCCGCTCACCGCTCGTTCATCCAGGCGCGCAGGATGCGGCGGGCCTCGGGCCCGGGTTGGTCCACGTAGGGTGAACGGCCGTGCAGCACCCGGCTGTTGCGGATCAGGAGCAGGTCACCCGCGTCGAGTCGCAGTCCGAAGGCGATCTCCGGTCGGTAGAGCACCTCGTCCAAGTAGTCGAGGGCTTCCAGGCGTCGGGCGTCAAGCATCGCCGAGGCGCGGACGGTGCGGGTCTGGTAGTAGCAGCCGACCGTGCCGTCGTCCTGTGTGAACAGGATCGGGGTGTCGATGATCTGGCGGCCCGCCCGGCCCGTGCGGTCGAACCGCCACTCCTGCCGCAACAGGGTCAGGACGTCCGGGCGTTCCCGCGCGATGATGTCGTGGACGCGCCGTGCGCTGGCGAGTTTCGTCATGCCTCCGCCGTCGGCCGCCGGTCGCAGGCACAGCAGGACGAGCAGGTCGCAGGTGTCGCAGTGGAAGCCGAGTTCGGTGGCGCCGTCGCCGTCCTGGTCGCGCAGCACGGTCCACAGGTCGCCCCGGGCGTTCTGCGGGACGGCCCCGCCGATCTCGTCGAGGAGGAAGGACAGCCCGGCGATGAGTTCGGCCTCCGGCGCGTCGGGCTCGAAGACCGTGCGTGCGGTGGCGAATCCGACGGAGTCGAGGCCGGTGCGCAGGGACGTGCGGACGGCGGTGTACGCGGCCTCCCCCGCGTCCCAGCGGCCGGCCGTGGCGTCCTTCCACAGCAGGCGGCGGTCGTCGTCGCCGACGGACGTCGACCACACGTCGGGCGCCGCTTCCAGGTGGGCGCTGGTCCAGCCGATGTCGTCGATCGTGGATCCGGTCATGGCGCGGTCAGTCCTCTCGGAGGGCGTACACGGGGCGTACACGGGGAGGGGCAGGTCACCGGAGGGCGGTGGCGACGGCGGCGGACCAGAGGGCCAGGCCCTCCTCGACCTGATCGGCCGTGACGACCAGCGCCGGGATCATCCGCACCACGTTGGAGTGCACCCCGCAGGTCAGCAGCAGCAACCCGCTGTCGGCGGCGGCGCGTTGGACGCTCTTGGCCAGGACGGGATCGGGTGAGCCGTCGGGGCGGCGGAACTCGCTGCCCAGCATCAGGCCCATGCCGCGCACATCGGCGATGGCGGGCACGTCCGCGGCGGTCTTGCGCAGGCCGTCCGCGAGCTGGCGGCCTCGTTCCGCCGCGTTGTCCACCAGGCCCTCGTCGCGGATCACGTCGAGGGTGGCGAGCGCGGCGGCGCACGCCACGGCGTTGCCGCCGTACGTTCCGCCCTGCGATCCGGGCCAGGCCCGGCCCATCAGCTCGACGGGCGCGGCGATCGCCGACAGGGGGAAGCCGCTGGCCAGCCCCTTGGCCGTGATCAGCACGTCCGGTACGACACCGGTGGAGTGTTCATGGGCCCATAAGCGTCCGGTCCGGCCGAAGCCGCTCTGGATCTCGTCGGCCACCAGCAGGATCCCGTGCCGGTCGGCGCGCTCGCGGAGCCCGGCGAGGAAGCCCGGCGGCGCGGGGACGTAGCCGCCCTCGCCGAGGATCGGTTCGATGAACATCGCGGCCGTCTCGGCGGGCGCGCTCACCGTGGCCAGCACCTGGTCGAGGCCGCGCAGCGCGTGCGCGACGGCCTCCTCCTCGCTCATGCCGAGGTCGAAGGCGTGGGGGAACGGTGCCACGGCGACTCCGGGCATCAGCGGCCCGATCCCGGCGCGGAAGCGCGTGCCGGCGGTGCTCATCGCCGCCGCGCCCATCGTGCGTCCGTGGAAGGAGCCGTCGAACACGATCACGTTCTGCCGTCCGGTGGCCTGGCGGGCGAGCCGCAGCGCCGCCTCCACCGCCTCGCTGCCGGAGTTCAGGTAGAACAGCGCGTCCAGTCCGGGCGGCAGGACCTCGCCGAGGCGTTCGGTGAGGGTGAGCAGTCGGTCGTGGAGGACGGTGGTGTACTGCCCGTGGATGAGCCGGCCCGCCTGCTGCCGCACGGCCTCGACCACCCGGGGGTGGCAGTGGCCGGTGTTGGTCACGCCGACGCCGGCGGTGAAGTCCAGATGGCGCCGTCCGTCGGCGTCGTAGAGGTACATCCCCTCGCCGTGGGTGGCGACCACGGGGGTGGCCTGCTGGAGGATCGGGGAGAGCTGGGGCATCGCGTCACTTCCTTGGGGAGTCGGTGGACCACGGGGAGGTGCGCCGGGCGGAGCGGATCGGCAGTTGCGGGGGCGGGAGCGGGTTCGGCGGGTACGCGGGTCAGGGGGCCGGCTCGGCGGCCGCCGGCGGCGAGCCGTGCGGGAGGAAGCCGGCCTCGGCGGCCCAGGACAGCGCGGTCGACCACCACGCGGCGGTCGGCTCGGCGAAGCGGACCCCGAGCCGGTCGAGTACGGACCGGGTCCAGGTGCTGTCGACGACGACGTTGCGGTCGCCGAGCTGGGACCACGCCGAGGCGAGCCGGGCCGTGTCCGGGTGGCTCCGTTCCGCGCGGGCCAGCGCCGCGGCGAAGGTGGCGTCGTCCGTGAGCCGGATCCGGTGGCCGTGCCGGACCATCCACGCCACCAGCTCGTCGTGGGCGACGGCGTGGGGCGATTCGACGTGGTAGGCGCCCGGCGCCGTGTGAGGGTGGGCGACGAGTGCGGCGATGCCCGCCGCGACGGTGTCCACGTGGGAGAACGTGAACGTGGTCGCCGGCCGGCTGGGGGCCGCCCCGGCCAGCACGTATCCGCGGACGGTCTGGTAGATCCGGTTGTCCTCGACGTTGCGCTGGAAGGCGCCGGTCGCGCTGTGGGCGGCGATGTGGCCGCTGCGGTGGACGTACGCCTGGCGGCCCGAGGCGGCCCAGGCCCGGACGGTCTCCTCGGCCCGGAACTTCGCCCTCTCGTAGGGGGTGCGGAAGGTCTGCCCGATGCTCAGGTCGGCCTCGCTGAAGCGGCGCGCCGGTCCCTCCACCTCGCCCGCGACGGCCAGGGTGGAGACGTGGTGGAAGCGGGCGCCGGGGGTGTGGGTGTCGATCCATTCGAGGAGCCGCCGCACCGCCGTGTGGTTGGTCCGTTCGAGCTCGGCGGGCGACGCCACCAGCCGGACGTCGGCGGCGGCGTGCACGACGACCTGTGCCGCGCGGGCGCGGGCGAGCCCTTCGTGGCTCAGGCCGAGGCCGTCGGCGGTGATGTCGCCGGCGATCACGTCGGCTCCCCCGAGGCGCTGGGCCGCCTGGGCGTCGCCGTCCCCGCGGACCAGGCACGTCACCCGGGCGCCCTGCTCGGCGAGGGCGCGCAGCACGTGCCCACCCAGGTATCCGGTCGCCCCGGTCAGCAGTACCGGCACCGGTTCGCGCACGACGTGGCACTGTCCTCGCGGGACCGTGGTTCCGGGGTGCAGGAGCTGGCCCGATGTGGACACCGCGGACCTGGCGAACGGCGGTGCGGTGGCGTCCGCTTCGGCGGCCACACTACGGGCGAAGCCCGCGGCGATCGCCTCGGCGCCGTCGTGCGAGACCCGCGGCCACGCGTACACCAGGTCCGCCACCAGCCGGTCGTCGACGATCCGGGCGGTGAGGCGCAGCCGGTAGAGCGAGTCGCCGGTGACGCAGCGGGCCAGACCTGCCTGTTCGGGCGCCACCGACCAGTCCAGGGTCGGCTCGTCGGGCAGCCGGAAGGATCCGAGGAAGTTGAACGCTGTCTCCGGGCGCGCTCCTTCGGAGTCCATCGGCCGTTGGGGGGCCCGTCGCACCTGGTCCTCGATGCCGGCGAGGTCGCGCGGCCCGTCGTCGGTGTCGACGGCGTCGACGGCCAGCCATTTGACGGCGGTGAACCATCCGACCGTGTCCAGGTGCTCGCCGTCGGTGTCACGGCCGTGGGTCTCCACCTCCACGCCGAGCCGACGCCGGCCGCTCCAGGCCGACGTGGCGTCGGCGAACGCGGCGAGCAGCAGCGCTTCGAGGCGCTGGGCGCGTCCGTGCCGTGCGACGAGCCGGCCGGTGGCCTCTCGGCCGAGGCTCCAGACGAGCGCGGCCGGTTCGGTGCTCGCCGCGGCGGCGTCCACCGGGAGCGGTGGCGCGACCGCCGTACGCGCCGGCGGGGCGGTCTGCGGCTCGCCGAGGGACCGCGGTGCGGGGACGGGCCTGGGCTCGGTCGCCGCCCAGGCGTAGAAGTCGCCCGTGGGCGGCAGGTCCGCGCGTCGGCCGGACAGGGCCGCCCGGTAGGCGGTGGCGAGGTCGTCGAGCAGGATGCGCCAGGACAGTCCGTCGACGACGAGGTGGTGGGCGATCAGGGCGATCCGGTCGTCGATGCCCTGGCCGCCGGCGAAAAGGTGCACTCTCAGCAGGCGTCCCGATTCCGGGTCGAGGCTGCGGTGCAGTTCGGTGCAGACCGTGCCGATCGTCTCGGACGGCGTGTCCTGCGGGCGGAGGCGCGAGTGGCTGACCGCCTCCAGGTCACGTGCCTCGCGCACCGGGCCGAGGCCGCCGGGGCCGAGCGGCCGGCGCAGCGCGGGGTGCCGGTGCAGCACGGCCTCGACGGCCCGGGCGAGGGCCCCTGCCTTCACCCGTCGGCAGCATCGGAGCAGTACGGACTGGTTCCAGTGCCTCGGTTCGTCGACGGGCTGCCGGAAGAGCCATCGCTGGGCCGGGGCCAGGCGGTGGGGTTCGGTGGTCGTCGCCGTGCGCTGCGGGACGGGTCCGGAGGAGGTGGCGGCGCCCGCGAGACGGAGGGCCGTCGGCTGGTGGTAGAAGTCCTCGAACGCCGCACGGTGGCCCCGTCGGCGCAGGAAGGCGATGGTGCGCATCGCGAGGATGGAGTCGCCGCCGAGGCCCAGGACGTCGGCGTGCGGATCCACCACGGGCAGGCCGAGCGCGTCCGCCCACAGCTCGCACAGCGCGTGCGCCAGCGCGGCCGTGGAGCGGTCGGCGGCGCGCGGCGGGGCGGACGGTTCCGCTCGTGCGGTGCGGGCCCGGGACGCGATGAGGCCGTCCACGATGCCGCCGAGGCGGGCGCGGTCGAGCTTTCCGTTGGCGCCGTAGGGGAAGTCCCGGAGCGCGAGGAGGGGTTGCGGGACGGAGTACTGCGGCAGCCGGTCGTGCAGGTGGGTGCGGAGCGCGGTGAGCATCTCGTCCTCGTCGTGCCCGTCGGCGGGGCGGACGGCGGCGAGGAGCCGGCTGCCGGCCGGGGTGACCCGTACGATCACGGCCCCCTGCCCGACGCCCGGGAACTCCTCGATGGCCCGCTCGATCTCGGCCGGGTCGACGCGGAAGCCCCGGATCTTGACCTGGCGGTCCGCGCGGCCGACGAAGACGAGGTTGCCGTCCGGCCTGCGGCGGCACACGTCGCCCGTCCGGTACATGCGCCGGCCTTCGTACGTGACGAAGCGGCGCGCCGTCTCGTCGGGCCGTCCGAAGTAGCCGGCGCTCACGCCGCTCCCGCCAATGTACAGCTCGCCCTCCGTCCCGTCGCGCGGCAGGTCGCCGGCGGCGAGCCGCAGCGCGGCCTCGCCGATCGCGGTGCCGATGGGGACGGTGGTCTCGTCGGCGGGCAGCTCGTCGACGGTGGAGGCGAGGAAGCAGGTGGCGCCGACGGTGGTCTCGGTCGGCCCGTAGTGGTTGGCGACCCGTTCGGCGACGCCGTCGCGAAGGAGGCGGGCGGCGAGGGACCGTGGCAGTGCCTCGCCGCCGAGCAGGAGGGTGTCCAGGGCGGGCGCGTCCGTCGGGCGTGCGGCGAGCAGGGCCGTCAGGTGGGAGGGGGTCGTCTTGAGCATGGACACCTTCTCCGCGCCGAGGGACGCCCAGAACGCCTCGCCGTCGCGCGCCTCCGCGTCGGGCACGACGTGGACCGAGCCGGCGGTGGCCAGGGCGAGCAGCCAGGAGGTGTGGCCGAGGTCGGCGGCGAGGGTGGTGACGTGGGCGAGCCGGGGCGCGTCGGCGTCGGTGAGGCCGAGCCGTTCGCGCAGGGCGAGCGCATAGTGGACCGCGTTGGCGTGGGTGACGGCGACGGCCTTCGGTTCCCCGCTGGATCCGGACGTGAAGGACAGGTAGGCGAGGTCGTCGGGTGCGGCGGCCGGTGCGAGGGGGCGTTCCGGCTCGGTCCCGGGGAGGGCGTCGACGTCAATGTGCTCGGTGCGGTACGGCTCTGGGGCGCGCGCGTCCGGGGTGGTGGTGAGGACGTGGCGCACGGTGACGGCGTCGAGGCGCCGGCGCACGTCGCGCGGGCTCCACGCCGGGTCGATCAGGACGGCGACGGCACCCGCGTACAGCACGCCGTGGAGCAGCAGGCAGGTGCGGGCGTCGCGGGGGCCGACGACCGCCACGCGGTCGCCGCGGTCGGTGCCGAGGGTGGCGAGGCGGGCGGCGACGTGGGCGGCGAGGGTGGCGAGGCGGCGGTGGTCGAGCGAGCGGCCGCCGTCGCTGAGGGCGGGCCGGTCCGGGTAGGTCAGGGCGTTGCGTAAGAGCAGATCGGGAAGCGAGGCGGGAGCGCGCATCGCTCGCGTCATGGGCGAAGACCTCCGGAGATGGGGTGAGGCGCGCTGTCGTCGGCGGCGGTCGGGTCCGGCCCGGTCGGGTCGCCGGCGAGGTAGGCGAGCAGGTCCTCGCGCGGTGACAGGCGCCCGGCGAGCTCCCAGGCGAGCAGGCGGTGCAGGCCGTCGAGGTGGACGAGGCCGGTGCCCTGGGGCAGCCCGGCGTAGTGCTCGTGCGGCACCGGGCGGGTGGTGAGGTAGATGGAGGTGATCGGGGCGGTGCGGAAGCGGGTCAGTTTGCCGGTGCAGACGGGGTTGGCCGCGGCGAACTCCGTCTCGTGGGCGCGCAGCAGGTCCGCCGCCTGGCCGACGGTGAGGCCGGTGGGCGGGACGAGCTCGCGACCGCCGCCCTCGCTGAGGTGCCAGGGCAGCAGGACGGAGCGGATGTCGGCGCGGGAGAGCCGTACCGTCGACCAGCTGCCGAAGGTCTCGTCGGCCAGCGTCAGCGCGCTGTCGGCGTCCTGGTTGGTGTTGGCTTCGTGGTCCCGGGTGACCGGGTGGTCCTGGCGGAAGCGGGTGGCCACCTCGTCGAAGCCGGTGGGGCCGATGATCTGCATCCGTGTCGTCCTCTC
Organism: Streptomyces sp. NPDC058955; assembly: GCF_042741435.1. NCBI lineage: Bacteria > Bacillati > Actinomycetota > Actinomycetes > Kitasatosporales > Streptomycetaceae > Streptomyces > Streptomyces sp. NPDC058955. Next base: position 40,076 of record NZ_JBHYKM010000010.1, read on the forward strand.
TCGCGACCGGCCGGGCGTCGTCGGTTGTCACGCCGGGCCGGGCCTCCTCGTTCCCGCACCGGCCGGGCGTACGCCTTCGCACCCCCGGCCGGGTCCGCTCTTCGTCACATCGTCCGGGCATACTTACGGTCGCACCGGCCGGCGTACTCCTTCTCGCACGGGCCAGGCCCGCTCGTCGTCACGCGGGCCGGGCGTACTCGGTGAAGTGGCGTTCCGCGAACAGCTCCGGCCATCGTCCGCCGCCCAGGCCGAGGCCGCGGGCCGTGGCGAGCATGTGCCGCCAGTACGGTTTCACAGGTCGCCAGCGGGCCCCGGTCTGACAGTACGACGCGTCGACGAAGTAGCGGGACGGTGTGCCCGGCGGACTCGGCGCGGGTCTGCGGGCGTGCAGGAGGCCGGAGTGGATGATCACGGTCGAGCCGGGCGGCAGCGTGTCGATGACGACCTCGCCGGGGAGTTCCGTCGTGCCGAGGCCGGCGAGTGCGGCCTCGCTCCAGGTCCTGCGGTGGGAGCCCGGCACCACGGTGAGGCTGCCGACCGTGCCGTCGAGCCCGCCGAGGTAGTGCAGCGCGTGCACCATCACCAGGTCGCGGTCGCCGACGTCGTTGGGTTCGTGGTCGTGGTGCCACGCCTTTCCGGGGGCTCCGGGGTCGTGCCGGTCGCTGTGCAGATGGTGGAAGACGAACGACGAGCCCATGAGGTCCGCGACGACCCGCAGCAGCGGTTCGTGGACGAGCAGTTCCCCGTGGGTGGGCAGCTCCAGTTCCATGACGGGCGGCGGATCGGCGTCGGGCCATGGGTCGACGCAGGCGGCGATCGAGCGCGACCTCAGCCCGTCGTTCACCCACCGGTCCACCTCGGGCACGAGCCGGTCCACCAGCGAGGCGGGCAGCAGACCAGGCAGGACGAGATAGCCCGAGTCCGCGAAGAACGACCGCCGTGCCGATACCGCCCCGCTGCCCTCGCAGGGTAATCGCATCCACCACACCTTTCCGTGACCGAGAGGGACGGATCGTACGTGGACGTGCCGGCGCCGCTGCCTGGGGGAACGCGGACGGACGGTCTGCCCGTCGCAGGCCGGAACGCCCCCGTCAAGGAGCGCGGGTCCCGAGTGTGCGGGACGGGAGGGTGGCATCGGCGCGAACAAATCCTGACACCGGACGCGACGACCGGCCAACCGCCGATCACCGGAATGTCCGAAACGGGGGCACGATGGCGCGATACCCGGCGGGGACGGACCCGGACCCGGACACATCGGCCGAAACCCGCCTTCACCCGTCCCCTACGTGCCGCGTGCGGGTCAGGCGCGGAACGCCGCGTACGCCCCGAGCCAGCCCGCCGCGATCCGGTCGCCGCGGCTGAAGACGACCGCTCCGCGGCGGCCCGCCCACGGATCGGCCGGGGCGGCGGCCGGCAGCGGGAGTGCGCCCTCCTCGCCGTCCGAGGTGTGCAGGGCGGTGGTCACACCGTTCCACAGGTGGATCACCGTTCCGGGCGGTGCCCAGGCCCGCACCTCGTCCGTCCGCAGTTCGAGCCGCGTGCCGGTGGCGCGCTCGGCGAGCAGGGACCGGTAGCGGTCCGGGGGCAGGGCGCAGTCTCCGGGGGGCGTGGTGCCGGGCCAGTCGGGCGCGTCGATGCCACGGGCCCGGGCCGCGTGCCACAGGCGGGGGACGAGCCGGGGTGCGAGCGGGGCCGTGGCCATCCGCTCGCACATCCGGAGCAGCCGGCCGGCCCCGCGCCCCGGCCCCGGGGTGCGCCAGCGGATGCGCAGGGCGAGGTCACCGGCGGCGACGGCGACCCAGGGGTGGACGGTGCCGAGCGGCCCCTGGGTCCCGAGCCAGGCCAGATAGCGCTGCGCCTCCTCCAGGATCCCGGACATGGAGTCCACGGGGATGCCGAGGACGTACGCGGGCCGGCCGCGGAAGAGGGCCGGGCGGGTGGCCGCGAGCAGCAGGACCGCGCAGGCCAGGTCGCCGGGCTGCGCCTGCTCCTCGGCGTCGTCCGGCGCCGGCTGCTTCACCGGGCCGAGCCCCCAGGGGTCGTCCGGCTCGTCGCCGGTGCGCTCGGCCTCGCGCAGGACCCGGCGCAGGGCCGCCTCCGCCCGGTCGGTGAACGGCGCCTTCGCGAGGTCGGGCAGACCGGAGCCGAGCAGGGCCGCGAGCACCTGCTCGGCGGCGAGCGGGTCCTCGGGGACCGGGGCCTGCCGCAGCGCCGCCGTCAAGTCGTCGGCGAGGGTGGCGTCGACCATGAAGCGGCTGGTGAGCCGGCCGAGCGGGCCGGGTTCCAGGCGCTCCTCGTCCGCGCCGGTACGCAGGCACCCGACGTCCATGAGGAACCGTGCCGCCTCGTGCAGCGGCTCGACACTGTCGTGGCTCCGGTACGCGGCGAAGGTGCCGGCCCACCACTGCTCGGCCTCGTCGAGGGTCGCGAGCCATTCCTGGACGGCCTCGGCGAGGAGATGGTCGGCGAGGGACTCGTCGAGGCGCGACCGCACGGTGTATCCGGCGGCCAGCCGGGCCTGCCAGTGCGCCCGTTCCGACGGGTCGGCGAGCAGGAACGCCCAGCCCTCGCGTTCGCCGGCGCCGATGCGCCCGGCACGGCCGAACATCTGCTGGACCATCGACACCGCGACGCGGTCCAGGCCGAGGGGGGCGCGGACGATCACCGCGCGGGCGGGGAGGTTGACGCCGGCCGCGACCGTGGAGGCGCCGGAACCTCTCCGCCCAACGTGATCCGCCACCGCTCCCGGGCCAGGTCGGCGACGGTTCCCTGCTCGGCGGCCTCGTCACTGCGCATGGCACGACTCTGGCAGACCATGATCACCGTCCGCTCGGGAATCGCGCGTCTGCCGCGGGATAGGCTGTCGCCCCGACGGCACGACACCCGTTCAGGAGGTCACGAGTGGGGCGGGAACCCCTGGCGATCCGCGTACCGGTCGGGGAGGGCTCCGCTCGCTGGACGAGCCGGGCCAGCCGGCGCCGGGTCCTGCTGGTGGTCCACAACGTGACCTCGGCCGGCCGCCTGCTGGACCTGGTGCCGCTGTTCCACGACGACTTCCGCGTCCAGCTCCTGGTGACGTCGACGGGCTCCTCCGTCTTCCAGGCCGGCATCCGCGAACTCCTCGCCGCGCTGCACCTGCCCGAGCTGCCGTGGGAGCAGGCGCTCTCGACCCCGGTCGACCTGGCGGTCTCGGCGAGCTTCGGCGGCGAACTCGACATGATTCCGGGCAAGTTGAGCGTGGTGTCGCATGGCGCCGGATACACTAAGAGACTCAGCACGCCGGGAGCCGGGAGCCGGGAGCCGGGAGCCGGGAGCCGGGAGCCGGGACGCCGACGTTCGGTCTGTCGCCGGAGTGGCTGCTGTCGGGCGGGAAGGCGTTCGTCGACGGGCTGGTCCTCTCCCACCCCGAGCAGCTGGAGCGGCTCGGCCGGGTCTGCGCGGAGGCGGTGCCCTCGGCCGTGCTCGCCGGGGACCCCTGCTTCGACCGCATGCTCGCGGCGCGTCCGTACCGGGACAGGTTCCGGCGGGCCCTGGGGGTACGCCGCGGGCAGCGGCTCGTCGTCCTGAACTCGACGTGGAACCCTGAGGGCTTGTTCGGCAGCGGCGGCGGGGACGTGCTGCCCGCGCTCCTGCCCCGGCTCGCCGCCGAGCTGCCGGCCGACGACTACCGCCTGGCCGCCGTGCTCCACCCGAACATCTGGTACGGGCACGGCCCCGGCCAGATCCGGGCCTGGCTGGACCGCGCCCGGCGCGGCGGCCTGACCCTCGTCGACCCCGTCCACGCGTGGCGCCAGGCCCTGCTCGCCGCCGACCTCGTCCTCGGGGACTTCGGCGCGGTGTCGTACTACGCCGCCGCGCTGGGGAGCCCCGTGCTCCTGGCCGCCGACGGGACGGGCGTGCTGGACGCCGAGGCTCCGCTCGCGGAGTTCGTCCGGCGCGCGCCCCGGCTCGACCCGCACGCCCCGCTCCTCCCCCAGGTGCAGCGCGCGATCGGCGCCCATCGTCCGGATCCCGCGCTCGCCGGGTTCGTCACCTCGGAACCGGGCCGGTCGGCCCAGCTGCTGCGCCGGCACTTCTACGCGCTGATGGACCTGCCCGAGCCGCCCGCCCCCGCGTCCCTGGAGCCGCTTCCGCTCCCCCCGTACACCCCGGGGACGGTGACGGCTCCCCTCCACGTACGGACCCGCGTGGAGGGGACGGACATCGCGCTCGAACGGTCCGCCGGCCATCCTCCCGGCGCCGTCGGCGACGCGCACCTCGCCGTGCACGAGGAGACACGGCACGCCGGTGACCTCGACGTGGCCGACGTGGTCGTGCGCGAGGGGCCGCCGGACGATCCCCGGATGGGCGGTCCCGACGCGTGGACGGACGAGGTCCTGCGCCTGTACCCCCACTGCTCGACCGCTGTCTACGTGACGGGGGCGCACACCTGCGTCGTCCGCGGCCGGGCACACGGCACGTTCCGGCTCACCGCCGACACCGGGGCCGGGGCGGACGCGGACCCGGCCGCGTACGCCTCGGCTCTGCACGCCTGGTGGGCGTACGGCGGCACGGTCCCCGCCCGCGGCGTCGTGCTCCGCACGCACACGGCGGGCGGCGCGCACCCGTTCCGCGTGGACCCGGCGACCTGACCTGCCGCCTCGCCCTGCCGCCTGGCCCTATCGGCGGGCGCCCGCCTCGCACCGCCGGCGCAGGCGGGCGAGGTAGGCGCGGTGCGGGGTGGCGGAGGCGGGAAGCAGCGGTTCGGCTTCGGCGATCCTGGCCAGTGCCGCCGTCTCGTCGCCCGCCTCGTGGAGGGTCTCCGCGAGGTCGGTGAGGGCGCGGGCGCGGTTGTACGCCTCCGGGGGCGCTCCGGTGCGTCCCGCGAAGAAGTCCACGGCGTTCTCCAGGTGCTGACGGGACTCGTCCAGCCTGCCCATGCCGCGCAGGGCCCGGCCCTGGTGGCGTTCGATCAGCGCGAGGGCGCGGGGGAGGTCGCCCGCGCCTTCCTGGTCCGTCTGGATCCTCCGGTAGACGGACTCGGCTTCCGCGAACCGCTCGTACGCCTCGTCGTACGCCCAGCGGTTCAGGCTGAGCAAGCCCAGCAGCTCCACCGCCGACGCCTCGCCGCGCAGGTGGCCGGCCGCGCGTTCGTAGGTGACGGCGGCTCGGGCGGCCCGGTCGGCCTGCTCCGGGCGGCCCGTCTCGCCGAGGCAGTGGGCCAGTTGGAAGTGGAGGGCCGCCGCCATCCGCTCGTCCGCGCGGTTCTCCTCGGCGCACCGTGCCGCGTCCCGGAGCGCCGGCAGCACCTCGTCCCAGTGTCCCGCCTTCAGTTGCAGCGGCCACAGGGAACGGGCCAGCCACAGGGCGGTGTCGGTCCGCCGGTGTTCCTCGGCGACGACGACGGCCCGGGCCACGTTGCCGGCCTCCGCCGCGAGGACCGCGATGCCGTCCGCGATCCCGGCGACGCCGGCCCGGTACTCCGGCGGCAGTTCGGTCCGCCAGCTCTCCGGCAGGGCCGCTCGGGACGCGGGCAGGACCAGTTCGAGCAGTGCTTCGAGCACCCGGTCCACGGCGTCCCCGCACGCTTCGAGGCCGTACTCGGCGGCGGCCGTCTCGGCCAGCTGCCTCCTGATCTCGGGACGGAAGCGGTAGCGCAGGTCGGTGAGGGGTTCCAGGAGGCCGACGTCGACGGCCTCGTCGAGCAGCCTTGCCGCCGTCACCTCGTGGACGTCCGCGGCCGCCGCCGCGATCGCGGGGCTGACGGACGGCCAGCCGCCGAGGGCCACGAGCCGGCACAGGCGCAGTGCTTCCGGGCGGAGCCGGAGGGAGGCGAGGTGTGCGGCGGTCAACACGGGAGGTTCCGTCCGCGCTCCGGACACCGCCTCGGAGGCGGGGCCGGACTCGCCCCCGGGTCCGGGCTGGTCCATGGCCAGCAGCCGCGCCTCCGTGTGGAGGGCGAACGGGTTGCCCTGACAGCGCGCGAGCACGCCGGGCAGCCGCGCCTTGACCCGCGCGGCGTGCTCCGGCCCGGCCACCTTCCGTACGAGCTGTTTCGCGTGCCGATCGCTCAGAGGCGGTACGGCGACGCGCTCGGCCTCCAGCAGCAGCGGCGGTCCGGACACGACGACGACCAGCAGGACGTCGGGCGTGGAGGGGACGAGGGCGCGGACCTGTGCCAGGGAGGTCGCGTGGTCGATCACCACGAGCGCCTTCCGCCCCGCGGTGAGCTGCCGGTAGAGCCGCTCGCGGCCCGCCTCGGTGGCGGGTGTCCGTTCGGCGTCCACGTCCATCTCGCGCAGCAGCCGCAGCAGGACGCCGGCCGAGTCCGGCCCGGTCTCCCCGGAGGCGTCGCGCAGATCGACGTAGTAGCGCCCGTCGGGGAACCGGTCGCGGGCCTCCGCTCCCAGCCGCAGCGCCACCGATGTGGAGCCGCTGCCCGGCGGACCCGACAGCAGGACGACCCGGGGTCTGCCCTCCCAGGGCCGGTCCGCCTCGCGCGTCAGCTGCTTGAGCGCCTTCTCCTGGTTGGTGAACGCCCAGGGTGCCGGGGGCATCGCGCCCTGGGACGGTTCGACGGCGTCGCCGGGTACGCCCTCCAGCATCAGCGCCCATTCGCCCGCCCGCCGCGGATCCCCGCTCAGCCGCGCGTGGACGCGGCCGGCCAGCGCGCGCCGGTCCTCCGCGGCGGCCGGCAGCGGGGTCTCCCGCCCGAGCGTCCGCCGCACCAGGGCCCCCGCCGACAGGGTCAGGTTCTTGCCGATCTCCCCGGCGGCTCCGTTGCCCACCCCCAGCAGGAACGTGGTCAGCGCACTGAGCGCCACGACCTCCAACACGTCGGCCCCTCCCCCTGGTTCGCCAGCCTGCTTCCGCCGGACTGTACCGCCGCGTCTCGCGATCATGGAAACGCCCGCACCCCGGTAACTGCCCTGCCTGGCGCGATACATGTGCGCGGGCGCTCCTCGACCCGGAGGACGGGGCGACTCCGTCACGTCCGCGAGAGGAAGCCGTCCGCCGTACACGAGACAGATGCCGGTCAACTCCCCTACCGTAGAGGATTGTTGAACGATTCTATCGGAGGCGGATTCGCCCCCGACCGACGGCACCCACGGCACTGACGGCACTGACGGCACTGACGGCACGACCACTCACTCGCCCAGGAGGAGAAGCATGCTGACGACGGTCACGACGGCACTGGAGAGTTCCTCCGGGCCCGGCCCCTGGTACCTGTGGATCCTCGCGCCGCTGATCGCGGCGGCGCCGGGCGCCGGCTTCGCCGCGCTGGGCCGGCGCGGCGCCTTCGTGACGTCCTTCCTCGGGACGCTGGCGCTGTTCGGCCTGGCCGCGTGGATGAACGCGGGAACGGCACCGACGGTCTGGACCGTGCTGTACGCGCTGTGGGCAGGGGTCCTGACCGTCGCCCTGATACGCGCGCTGCGGCGCCCCTCCCCCTTCCGCTTCACCCTGCCCACCGCCCACGAGCGGCGGCGGGCGCTGCTCGCCGCCGGGCTGGGGCTCGTCGTCGCCGTCGGCGGCATCGCCGGGCTGCGGCTCGCCGCGGACAGCCGGCTGGAGAAGGCCGACGCGGCGCAGCTCGCCGGGGACTGCGCCGCCGCCCTGGAGCACTACGCCGGGATCGAGGGCGAACTGAACGAGTTCACCCTCGGCCCGGTGCCCGGCGAGGCCCGCACCGGCCGGTTCGCGTGCGCACAGACGGTGCTGGCCGAGCGGGCCGCGGAGCACGGTGACCACGAGGCGGCCGAGGACGCGTACGGGCTGGCCACCGCCCACTTCGAGACGCGCTTCGGGACCGCCTCGCCCCGCCTCGCCGCACTGCGCCTCGCGCACGCCGACGCGATGGTCGCGGCCGGGCGGCAGCGTCCGACGGAGGCCGATTCCGGTGTGGTGAGCCGGTACTGGTCCGACGGGCACGCCATCCGGACGTACCAGTCGATCGTCGCGGACGCGCCGGACTCGCCGCAGGCCGCGCTCGTCCCGGCGCGGATCGACGCCCTCTACACGCACGCCGCCGAGGACGCCGAGCAGCGGCCGTGCTCCGGCCTGGGCCGGATGATCGAGCTCGTCGGCCTCGGCGACGCGAACGAACCCGGCGCCGAGTCCGTCGCCGACAAGTCCCGCGCCGCGCTGCCGGGGGTCCGCTACGCCTGCGGCAAGCTGCAGTACGACAAGGGGAAGTACCAGGAGGCGCGCGACACGCTGAAGGAGGTGACCACGGGGCCGTACGCGAAGAAGGCGGCCGACCTGCTGATCGCCGTGGACGTCGCCGACGCCGCGAAGGGCAGCGCGGGCGCCCTGCCGCCCCCGGCCGCCGAGGGCACCGCCCCCGCCGGGACCACCGAACTGGTGATCACCAACGACTCCTCCAGGGCACTGGAGGTCCTGTACGCGGGCCCGGAGAACGGCACGGCCACGATCGGTGCCTGCGCCACCTGCAGGACCCGCCACACCCTCCCCTCCAGCCCCCTGGGCGGCCTGTACCGCAGCTGCTCCATCGCCGCCAAGAGCACCACGATCCGCCTCAAGCCCGGCACGTACGACCTCGTGGTACGCGGGGCCGGCTCCGGCACGATCCGCCCCTACACCGGCAAGTGGGCCCTGAAGCGGGGCACTTCGTATTCCAGTTGCTTCTACGTCAGCTCCGGTCTGTACTGACGGTGACTTCGGCGGGAGCGGGACGAGCGGGGGAACGATGGCTCCGGCGGAACGGCCTTCACGCGCCCGGGAGGTCGCCGACCTGGTGCGCGACCGGCTGTTCGTCCTGCCCAACCCCCTCGCCGCCTGGGACAGGTCCCAGAGGCGCGCCGCCGCGTCGGCGTCGAGTGGCTGCTGATCCGCGTCAAGCTGCGCGAGTCCGGCATGCCGCTGGCCGAACTCACGCGGCTCGCCGGGCTGGTACGAGAGGGCCGGGCGACGAGGAGCGTCGACGCGCCGGCGGTGGGCGTCGAGGGCGTCTCCTCCGACCCTCTCGCGCGCGGTGACGCCGCCGGGCTCTGGGACCCGGCCGCCTGAACCCGGCCGGACACGGTCACGCCTCGCGGCGCGCGCCGCCTCAGGAGGTGGCGGAGAGCAGGTCCACCACGAAGACCAGCGTCGAGCCGGGCGGGATCAGCGACGAGGGCGACTGCTTGCCGTAGCCGAGGCGCGGGGGCACGACGATCTCGCGCCGACCGCCCACCTTCATCCCCCGGATCCCCCGGTCGAAGCCCTTGACGGCCCTTCCCCCGCCGACGGCGAACTTGAACGGCTCGTCCCGGTCCCAGGAGGCGTCGAACTCCTTGCCGGACGCGAAGGTGACCCCGACGTAGTGGACCCTGACCACCATGCCGGGCTTCGCCTCGACGCCGTCCCCGACGACCAGGTCCCGGACGGCCAGCTCGGTCGGCGCGTCCCCCTCCGGTACGTCGACCTCGGGCTTCGTCGGTTCGCTCATCGCACCCCATCGCTCTCCGCCGGAAGCCCGCGCACGGACCGCCCGGGCCCGTGGACACTCCACGCGGCAGACGATCACGCTACCGAGTCCCGGGCTCCCGCAGCACCTCGGCGCCCCCGCGCGCGGCGGCCGCGCTCCGGCGCGGCGGGGGCGACCCGCTCGTCGGCTCGATCCGCTCCTACGTGACCGGCGGCGCCTCACCCATGAACGTCGCCCTGCACACGGGCCGGACCCGCTGAGCGACGGCCGGGCGCCGAAGCTCCGCGCGCAGGGGCTCGTACACCTCCCGATTTCCTTGCGTTCAGGGGTTGTTGAAGGCGGGTGACCACCCGTGTCCCGCCCCCTCCTCCGCGCTCCTCGAAGGTCTGGTAGGAAACCTTCCTATCCGCTAGCATCCCCGCAGCGGCTCGGCGCGGCGGCCCCTCGGAGGGACGTGACGCGCTCAGCGAGAGCTCTGACCCGGCCGCCGTGCACCACCCCGGTCGTCCGCGCGCGTCGCGGCCGGTCCGCGGGGTGGTGCGCCGTGCCGGTGTCCAGCTCTCGCCCCCCTCAGGCCAGGGAGCCCAGGTATGCGTCCCTTCGCATCCGCCCCACCCCGCCGCACCACCTCCCCCTCCCCCACGAGCACGACCTCGCTCTCCCTCCTCCTCGCCGTCGTGCTGCTGCTCGTCGGCGGACTCGCCCTCGGTCTGCCCGACCGGGCCGGCGCCGGTGTCGTCGCCGACTCGCTGATCTCGCAGGGCCGTCCGGCCACCTCGTCGTCCGTCGAGGACAGCACCTTCGGGCCGGAGAAGGCGTTCGACGGCAACTCCACCACCCGCTGGGCCAGTACCGAGGGCGTCGACCCGCAGTGGATCCGGGTCGACCTCGGCCCCTCGGCGACCGTCTCCCGCGTCAAGCTCGTCTGGGAGGTCGCCTACGCGAAGGAGTACCGCGTCGAGATCTCGTCCGACGGCACGACCTGGACCCGCCTCGCCACCGAGACCGCGGGGAACGGCGGCACCGACGACTGGACCGGACTCACCGGCACCGGCCGCTACCTGCGCGTCTACGGGACCGCCCGCGGCACCTCGTACGGCTACTCGCTCTGGACGGTCGAGGTGTACGGCACCACGTCCACCACGCCCACGCCCGGCGGCGCCTTCACCGTCGTCGCGGCCGGCGACATCGCCGCCCAGTGCACCGCCTCCAGCAGTTCCTGCGCCCACCCCAAGACCGCGGCGCTCGCGCAGCGGATCGCGCCGTCCTTCTACCTGACCATGGGCGACAACCAGTACGACGACGCCCTGCTATCCGACTTCCGCGCCTACTACGACAAGACGTGGGGCGTGTTCAAGGCGAAGACCCGGCCCGTCCCCGGCAACCACGAGACCTACGACCCGGCGGGTCCGCTCGCCGGTTACAAGGCGTACTTCGGCACAATCGCCTACCCGCAGGGCAAGCCGTACTACAGCTACGACCAGGGCAACTGGCACTTCGTCGCCCTCGACTCCAACTCCTTCGACGACCCCGTCCAGATCCAGTGGCTCAAGGACGACCTCGCCCGCAACACCAAGGGGTGTGTCGCCGCCTACTTCCACCACCCGCTGTACTCCTCCGGCGGCCACGGCAACGACCCGGTCTCCCGGCCCGTCTGGAAGATCCTGTACGCCGCCAAGGCCGACCTCGTCCTCAACGGCCACGACCACCACTACGAGCGCTTCGCCCCGCAGGACCCCGACGGGCGGGCCACCGCCGACGGCATGGTCGAGATCGTCGGCGGCATGGGCGGCGCGGAGCCGTACGACATCGAGACCGTCCAGCCCAACAGCCAGAAGCGGATCAGCGGCCCGTACGGCGTCCTGAAGCTCGACCTCACCGACACCACGTACACCTGGCAGTACGTCGGCACCGACGACCAGGTCAAGGACTCCGCCCCGACCTACACCTGCCACTGATGTACCTCGCGACCACCGGTCGCCCCGACGCGCCGCCCACCCCCTCGGGGGTCCGGCGGCGCGTCCCCGGCACCGTCCTCGCGCTCGGCGCGGTCAGCCTCGTCACCGACGTCTCCTCCGAGATGGTGACCGCCGTCCTGCCGCTCTACCTGGTCCTCGGACTCGGCCTCTCCCCCCTCCAGTTCGGGCTGCTCGACGGCCTGTCGACCGGCGCCACCGCGCTCGTCCGGCTCCTGGGCGGCGCCACCGCCGACCGCGGCGGCCGGCACAAGACGGTCGGCGGCCTCGGCTACGCGCTCTCCGCCCTCTCCCGGCTCGGTCTGCTCCTCGCGGGCGGGGCGACCGGCTGGATCGCCGGCGCGATCGGCGCCGACCGGCTCGGCAAGGGCGTGCGCACCGCGCCGCGCGACGCGCTCATCACGCTGCACAGTCCGCCCGAGGACCTGGGCCGCGCCTTCGGCACGCACCGCGCCATGGACACCACGGGCGCCCTCCTCGGGCCGCTGGCGGCCTTCGCGCTGCTGTGGGCGACGGCGGACGCGTACGACGCCGTCTTCGCGGTCAGCTTCTGCGTGGGGGCGTTCGGGGTGGTGCTGTGGGTGCTGTGCGTGCCCGGCCGCCGGAGCGCCCCCGCGGTGGGGCGAGCGGAGGGTCCCGGGGCGCGCCCCGCGCCGGCGCCGGGTCCGCGGGGCGGGCTCCTCGCCGGGCTGCGGTCGCCCGGCTACCGGCGGATCGTGCTGTGTGCCGCGCTCCTCGGGGCCGCCACCATCGGCGACTCCTTCCTCTACCTGCTGCTGCAGCGCCGGCTCTCCTTCGACGCCACCTGGTTCCCCTTCCTGCCGCTGGGCGCCGCCGCCGTCTTCCTGCTCCTCGCCGTCCCGGCCGGCCGGCTCGCCGACCGCCTCGGACGGCGCCGCCCCCTGCTGTACGGGCACGGGGCGCTGTTCCTCGCGTACGGGCTGCTGCTGACGCCGCTGCCCGACACGGTCGTCCTGCTGGGCGTCCTGGCCCTGCTCGGGACGTTCTACGCCGCCACCGACGGCGTCCTCATGGCCCTCACCGGCCCCTACCTGACCGAGGGGCGGCAGGCCGGCGGGCTCGCGCTCGTCCAGACCGCGCAGGCGCTCGCCCGGCTCGGCTCCGCGGTCGCGTTCGGCGCGCTCTGGACGGCGACCGGCCCGCGGACCGCGCTCGCCGCCGCCCTCGTCGCGCTCGCCGCCGCCGTCTGCTGCTCCGCGCGCCTGCTCCCCCGGGGCGACGCGGCCCCCGCCGGGCCGACCGCCCCCGAGCCCTCCGAGAGGACCGACTGACCCATGCCCGCCCTGACCGGTGCCGCCACCCGTACCCGCGTCTGGATCATCGTGCTCGCGCTCCTGCTGCTCGGCGGCGGGGCCACCGCCTACACCCTGCGGGCGGCCTCGGGCCGCGACGCCACGGCCGCCGCCACCGAACCGGGCTTCACCCTCGCCGCGAGCGGCGGCACGCTGTACGCGCGGGACACCGCGACCGGGCGCGTCGCCCACGTGGACCCCTCCGCACCCGGCGGACGGGTGGCGGGCGGCCCCGCCTGCGACCGCTTCCACGCGGCCGGCGACACCGCGCTCTGCCTCCGCCGCCGCCCCGGCGTCCCGGCCCGTTCGTACGTCATCGTGCTCGACCGCCGGCTGCGCGAGGTGCGCCGCATGAGCCTGCCGGGCATCCCCAGCCGGGCCCGCGTCTCCGCCTCGGGGAACATGCTCGCCTGGACGATGTTCGCGACCGGCGACTCGTACGCCCGTTCCTCCTTCTCCACCCGCACGTCCATCCTCGACCTGCGGACCGGCTACCTGGTGAAGAACATCGAACAGATCCCGCTCACCCTCGAAGGGCGCCGCTACCACGCGCCCGACGTCAACTACTGGGGCGTCAGCTTCGCGGCGGACGACAACCGCTTCTACGCCACGGTCTCCACGAACGGCCGCACCCACCTCGTCGAGGGCGACATGGCCGCCTGGTCCGCCCGGTCCTTGCGGGAGAACGTCGAGTGCCCCTCGCTCTCCCCCGACGGCACCCGGCTCGCCTTCAAGAAGCGCGTCTCCGACGGACCGCGCGAGCCGTGGCGGCTGTACGTGTACGACCTGGCCACCGGCCGCGAGCACCCGGTCGCCGAACGGCGCGGCATCGACGACCAGGCCCTGTGGACGGACGGCGCGACCCTCGCGTACGGCTACGGCGGCGGGATCTGGTCGGTCCCCGCCGACGGCACGGGCGCACCACGGCGACTCGCCCCGGGCGCCTCCTCCCCCACGGTCACCGGCTGACCCCGCCGGGCCGGGGGCGGCGGCGAGCCGGCCACGGCCGCTCGGCCGATGAGTTCGCCGTTCCCGGACGGTCCACCCTGGCGAAACGACCGTTCTCGTCAGGAGTGCCCATGTCGACCGTCCAGCCCGTGATCCTCACCGCCGATCCGGAAGCCCTGCGCGGCTTCTACACGCACCTGTTCGGCGCCGAAGAGATCTTCCGGGTGCCGGAGGAGGGCCCGGTCTTCTACCTCGGCCTGCGCATCGGCGACACCGACCTCGGGCTGGTGTCCAAGGAGGGACCGGCGGCGGGCGCGGCGGCGCCGCGGATCCTGCTCAGCATCGGTGTCGACGACGTCGACGACGCACTCGGCCGGGTCGAGGCGCTGGGCGGCACGGTCGGCGGTGACCCCCACGACATGCCGTGGGGACAGCGGGTCGCCCACGTCCGGGACCCGGACGGCAACCCGCTGAACCTCACCCAGCCGATCCCGACCCGCTGACGTCCTTCCGCACGGCCTCCGTACCGGGCCGGCCGTCGACGAACGGCTCGGTCAGGTGCGGGGTGGCGAGGTGGAGGGTGTCCGCGGACTCGCCGTCGAGCAGCAACCGTTCCCTGGAGGCCCTGGCCTGCGCCGGGTCCACCTCGTGCGCGTAGGCGAGGCCCGGGTGGAGCAGTTGGATCGCGTGCACGAGCAGGTCGCCGGTCACCGCGACGCGTTCGCGCCGGGACTCGACGAGCACGCTCTGGTGTCCGGGCGTGTGGCCGGGCGTGGCCAGCACGCGCTCGCCGCCGCGCAGCGGGGTCCCGCCCCTGAGCAGCCGGAGCTGATCGGTCCCCCGCAGCGGGTCGATCACGCTCGCCCGCAGCTGCGGGTTGAGCGCCTCGATCGCGTCGAGCTCGGCCTGCTGCAGGAGATACTCGGCGTTCGGGAAGAACGGCCGCGCCTGCGCGCCGCCGACGACCGCCCAGCCCACGTGATCGGTGTGGAGGTGCGTGAGCACCACGGTGTCCACGTCGGACGGTTCGATGCCCGCGGCCGCCAGCGACGCCGGGAGCGCCCCGGGCACGGGCGCCCAGGCGGCGGCCGGGCCGTCGGCCGGGCCGATCCCGGCGTCGACCAGCGTCACGCCCCGTTCGCTGCGGATGGCGAACGCGCGGAACTGGAGCCACCAGCGCCCGTCGGCGTCGAGCGCGCCGGGGTCGAACGCGTCGACGGCCGCCCACTGTTCGCCCGTGGCGTCGGGGAACGCCTCCGACCGGGCGGAGAAGAAGGGCCCCTCGCCGTCGGCGAGCGCGATGACGGTGTACGGGCCGACCTGGAGGGAGGGGAGCATGCCGCAGATACTGCCACCGGCGGGCGCGCCTCGACCACCGGGGACGGTCAGCGGGAGGCCCGTCCTTCCCCGCCGGTCGAGAGTTCCACGCTCAGTTGGAAGCCCAGCTCCACGAAACCGAGGGAGGCCGCGACGCGCCGGGACGCCGGAGGCCGGGCACGCCATTGCGGCAGCAGCCCGGCAGCGAGGGCGTGGGCGACCGCCGCCGAGCCCGTCACCCGGGCCAGTCCTCGCCCGCGCTCCGCCGGCGCGGTCAGGACGCAGATGTGGGCGGTCCGGTGCGGCCACGCCTGATAGCCGGCGGCGGCAACCACCCTCCCCTGTCGGCGGACGACGAAGGCGGGCGACGTGATCTCGTCCAGCGCGGCCTCCCCGGCGTCGTCGTCGCCGGCCGACTCCTCCAGCCGGCGGAGTGCGGGGTGTCGGGCCGGCAGCCGCTCCACCGACAGGGCACCGGCCTCCGTCGGCCGGAACCCCTCCGGGGACACGTACGCCAGCGCCGCCGGCCCGAGCGTCGCCGCGACCGGCAGCACCTCCCGTACCGAAGCGCCGTCCACCCACGCGTCCACGGACAGGCGCGCCAGCGCGTCCCGTACGACCGCGGCGGTGCTCTCGTCCGGCACGGTCACGAGGGCGGCGTCTCCGAGGGTGACCACCCCGACCCAGCCGGCCGGGCACAGGCCCGACTCCGGGGAGACCACCACGTCGACACCTCCGCCTTCCGGTGCGAACTCCACCGGGACCCGGGCCAGGTGCCCCCACAGCGCACGCGCCCTCGACAGCGGCGGCGGACCGGTCGCCATGCCGTCAGCCGATCAGGCGGCGCACGAGGGCCGCCGCCTCGTCGGTGCGCCCCGCTCCGCAGGTGCGCAGGATCTCGGCGAGTCCGGGATGGCGGGCGGCGACGAGGTCGGCGGCGTCCAGGAGGTCGACCGCGCCGCTGGTCGAGGTGAGGAGTTCGCGCAGGCGTCGGACGAAGCGGAGGTCGTCCTCGGGGGTGAGTCCGCCGCCCTCGGCGGGCAGGGCCGTCGGGACGGCGGCGCCGAGGGAGTCCTGGCCGGGGGTGCGGCTGGAGCGCACCTCGGCGAGCCGGTCCGCCACGGCGTCGGGGGGTACGGAGCCGGCGCGGACCTCGTGGGCGAGGTGGAGCGCGGCGGAGAGCCGGGCGGCGGCGTCGGGGTTGGCGATCCGGGCGCGCTGGCCGCGCATCACGAGGCTGAGCATGGCGGGCGAGATGCCGATGACCTCCGCGAGACCGGACTGGGTCACTCCGAACAGGGCGCACAGGTCCCGGCAGAGCTCCCCGAGGGGGGCGCCGTACCACTGACGCTGGAGTTCCAGATTGCGGGCTGTCGTGGTCTGGTCCATCCCGCCACGCTAGGAGGAGCAATTGACACTTGTCAAAGGAAGTTTTCATATGTCAATCTCTCGACCGAAGGACACCTCTAGCTGATTGGTCGTCACCATGCCCTGGAAGCGCACCTCTTCGGTCCTCGCTGCCGCACTCGTCATGGGTCTCGGGCTCACCGCCTGCGGAGGCAGCGGTTCCGACGCCAAGGACGACGCCGCCCCCTCGGCCAAGCCCCCGGCCACGTCCGCCCCCGAGAGCCCTGCCTCGGACGCGCCGACCGCCGAGGCGCCCGCCGGAGGCACCACGCTCCCGGAGGACCTGCCGGAAGGGCTGCCGCTGCCGACCGGCCGGCTGACCTCGGTCACCGGCGGGAAGGGCGCCTACGTCCTGACGTACACCACGGACGACCAGGCCGCGGCCCTGGACGCGTACCGCAAGTCCCTGGAGGGCCAGGGCTACACCGTCGTGGAGGTCGCCGGCACGGTGACCGCCACCAAGGGCACGAGCGCCGTCTCGGTCGCCGGGACCGGCACCACGCTCGTGGTCACCGTCTCCTCCTGAACACCCGCCTCCCGCGCCGGAGTACGCTGCCGCGCATGGAGGCAGGGGGGATGCTCGCCGACCGGTACCGGCTCGTCGCGCCGATCGCGCGCGGGGCGCAGGGGACGGTCTGGCGGGCGGTCGACACGCGGGCAGCGGGGGGCACGGCCGCCGAGGACGTGGCCGTCAAGGTGTCGGGAGACGCCGGGGTCGAGTCGCTGCTCAGGCTGGTCTGCGAGCAGTCCGTCCGGATCGGGCACCCGCACGTGCTCACCCCGCTCGACTGGTTCGTCCGCGCCGGCGAGGCGTGGCTGGTGCTGCCGCTCGTCCGGGGCGGCACCGTGGCCGGACTGCTGGCGGACTACGGGGAACTACCGCCCCCGGTCGGTCTGTCGATCGCGGAACAGCTCCTCGACGCCCTGGCGGCGGTGCACGCGTCCGGTCTCGTGCACCGCGACGTGAAGCCCTCGAACGTCCTGCTCGCCGCGACGGGCGAGGGCCGCCCGCACGCGTTTCTGGGCGACTTCGGCGTCGCCCGCGTGCTGCCGCACCTCCAGCTCACCTCGCCCGGCTTCGTGACCGGCACGGCCGACTATCTCGCGCCGGAAGTCCGGGCGGGCGGGCCGAGTTCGCCCGCGCAGGACGTGTACGCGGCGGGCTTGACGCTCCGCGACCTGGGCGCCCCGACCGCGCTCGTCACCGCGATGACCGCCGCCGACCCGGAGGCCCGCCCGACCGCGGCGGCGGCGCGCGACGCCCTCGCGCGGGCGCGGCAGGCGCTGGGCCCGGAACGCTGGCCGGTGATCTGGGCGGACGAACCCTTCACCGTCCCCGACCAGTTCGCGAACCTCGTCGACCCCGACCGGTTCCCGGACCTCGTCGTCGACCCCGACCACTTCCCGCACCCCGTCGCCCCCGCCCGGTGCGCGGACGCGCCGGACACCACGACGGCGGGCACGACCCGGCGCCGCCCGCGCGGGTGGCGGGCCGTCGCCGCGGCGGTCGGGGTCGCGGGACTCGCCGCCACCGCCGCCCTGACCCTGACCCTGACCGCCGGGGACGGCGACACCGACACCCCCGCTCCCCCGCCGACCCCCGTCCCCAGCGACGCCGTCCGGGGCCTTCCGGATCCCGACGGCCCCACGCCGTTCACCCCGTGCGCGGCGGACGAGGCCCTCTCCGTCGGCTTCAGCCCCGAGGGCTACGCCCTCCTGTGCACCCACGTCCCCGACACCCGCACGTACGAGTGGCGGCCCGCCCCCTGACGGCGCCCCACGGGGGGGGGTTCGGCCCGGCCTGCGTACCGAGATCACAAGATCATCTCTGCCCTGGGCCTTCCGGCCCGCCCCTGGCAGGATGCCCTCATGCGGATGAGAAGGACGGCGGGCTGTGCCTGCCTGCTGGTCGCGCTCGTCGCGTGCGGTGGCCCGAGCGACGACGGCGCCGCGGCCCCGACTGACGTACCACGTGCGGAGACGACTGCCTCGATGGACCCGAACACGATCACCGTCCTGGTCACCTTCGTCGGCGGTCCGGCCGACGGCCGGACCGAACACCGGCCGCTCGCCGAGGCGACGGGCACGGTCACCGTCGACGGCGTGACGTATCGAAGCAACCCGGGACCGCCCCCTGAGGTCGCGGACACCCCGGAGGGCCTCGCACAGGTGATGCGTCCCGTCTGACGCGGCACCGGCCGTTCCAGCGGCCTCCGTCATCCTGCCTCCGGGACTCCCGCCGGGCCGACCGTCATCCGGCCGCCGGGGCGCGCGCCGGGCTGAACGCCTCAAGGGACTCCGGGACGGTCTGGCCGCCGTCCACGGTGAGGGTCTGGCCGGTGATGAACGCCGCCTCGTCGGAGGCCAGGAAGCCCACGGCGTGCGCGATGTCCGACGTCTCCCCGATCCTGCCCAGCGGGATCGAGGCCGCCATCCCGCGCACGTACTCCTCGCCCAACGCGGTCAGCCCCTCCGTGCGGATGTTGCCGGGGAGGACGGCGTTCACGGTGATGCCCAGCGGCGCCAGTTCCAGGGCCGCCGCGCAGGAAGCCGAGCTGCCCCGCCTTGCTCGCCCCGTAGTGCGACCAGCCGGTGTAGCCCGTGGTGGGTCCGGTGATGGAGGACGTCAGGACGACACGGCCGCGGCCGGCGCGCTCCATGGCGGGCAGACAGGCCCGGACGGCGAGGATGGAACCGCGGAGGTTGACGGCCAGGACCTCGTCGACGTCGGCCGCGGTCATCTCGCGCAGCGGCTTCTCCGGAAAGATCCCCGCGTTCGCGCACAGGACGTCGAGGTGACCGTGCCGTCGCTCGGCCTCGGCCGCCATCGCCTCGACGGCTCCCGCGTCCCGCACGTCCAGGCCCAGCCCGGTGACCCGTCCGCCGGTGGACCGGACGAGGTCCGCCGCGACCTCACGGGCCGTCGCCTCGTCCCGGCCCGTGAGCACGACGGCCGCGCCACGGCGGGCGAAGAGCTCGGCGATCCCGCGTCCGATGCCACGGGTTCCGCCCGTCACGACGACGGACCGCTCGTGCCAGGGGGTGGTGCGGATCATGGCTCGTTCACCTCGTCGTACGTCGGCGGTCGCGGCCGCTCACCGTAGCCGAGACGCATCCCGGCCCGCCTCCGGCTCACCTGAACGGATAACGGCGGCACGGAGGAAGCGATACGGGCGAATCCGTACGGGAGGGGCCGTACGGGAGGGGCTGTACGGGAGGGGCCCAGGGTCCGCGCGCGGTGGGCTACGAGCGGGTCGCGGTGCCGCAGCCGCTGTGGCCCTCGCCCAAGGGGGCCGTGCGGTCGTACGGATCGACCGTGCGGCTGCCGTCCGGGCCGGCCTCCTCCGGTGACCCTCCGCCGAACTCGGGACGGAAGTAGCCGGTGGGGGCGCCGCAACCGCCGTTGGTCATGTGGAGCTTGTAGGACCGCAGGGTGAAGGTGCCCGGCTCGGTGGTGACCTTCGACGGGTCGTCCCAGCTCACCACCGTCTCCCGTCGCACGACCACCCGCACGACCTCGTCGCCGCCGCCGGCCGGCGCGACCGGGTACACGAAGGTGACGTCGGCGGTCACCTCGACGGCTCCCCGCTCCCCCTCGCGGTAGGAGAGGCGGCCCCTCGTCCTGACCTCGTCGCCGACCACGCGGGCCTGGGCGGGGTCGAAGCGGCTGAACAGCATCAGCGGATCGTGGTTCTCGCCCGGGGAGCCGAGCGCCGTGGTGACGAAGGTCGTGACGTCCTTCTGGTGCGGGTTCATCAGCGCGATCGCCTTCTCCGGGCGTCCGCCGCGCAGCACGGCGGGATCCAGGCCGGACGCGGCGAGGAAGTCGCGGGTGCGCGCGAGCGCCCGCTCCACCTCCGGCTTCGACATCCAGCCGGTGGCCTTGGCGGCGGGCACGGTGATCCCGGCGGTGCCGCTCGCCCAACGCGCCGCGGGCGAGCCGCGGAACGGCTCGGCGAGCGTGGCCCGCCCGTCCGATGCGGCGGGCGGTGCCTGTTCCGGCCGCGCCGTCTCCTGCGCGAGCGGAGCGCCCGTCCCCTTGTCGTCGGACCAGCCGACGAAGCCGCCCGGGTCCACCGCCACGACCAGCAGGGCCACCGCGGCCGCGAAGCCCGCCACGTGCCAGCCCTTCCGGCGCCGGGGCCGTACGGACGCGGACGTGGGACCGCGCCAGGGGGTCGGCTCCGCGGGTTCCGTGCGCAGCCGGGCCGCCACCTCGCGGGCGCGCGCGGACGGTTCCTTCGGTGCGGTGTCGGGGCTCTCGGCCGACGTGCGCAGGAACTCCTCCCACACCTCGTCCGGCACCGACGATCCGTCCCGCTGGCCACTCACGGCTGTCCCCCCTCTGCTGCGTGCCTCCGGCCCTCCCCAAGGCCCTCGCATGATCGCACAGAGGAGCGACTCCCCCTCCGCGAATCCCCCGTCCGCGAATCCCCCGTCCGTGGAGGTCAGGTGCCGGTGACGGTGGTGCGGGGAGTCTCGTCGACGTGGAGGGTGAAGACGTCGGGGCGGGCGTAGTGGCCGGTGGTGTCGAGGTCGAAGCGTGCGCGGGCGAGGTCGTCGAGGTCGAGCTCGGCGGTCAGGATTCCCTCGCCGTCGCGCAGCGGGCCGGCGAGGACCTCGCCGAGCGGGGAGACGATGACGGACCCGCCCCCGATCAGTACGGTGTCGGGCTCGTCGCCCTGGACGGGGTGGAGGTCGTCCGGCAGGCCGTCGCGGCGCAGGTACTGGCAGGCGCTGAGCACGAAGCAGCGCCCCTCCAGGGCGATGTGCCGCATGGTGGCCTGCCAGGCGTCGCGGTCGTCGACGGTCGGCGCGCACCACAGGTCCACGCCCTTGGCGTACATCGCGGTGCGCAGCAGCGGCATGTAGTTCTCCCAGCAGATGGCCGCGCCGATGCGTCCGGCACCGGTGTCGACGACGGGCAGGGTCGAACCGTCTCCCTGGCCCCAGAGATACCGTTCGGCGGCGGTCGGCATGAGCTTGCGGTGCAGGCCCAGGTAGCCGTCCGGGCCGAAGAAGAGCGCCACGCAGTACAGCGTGCCGCCCTGCCGCTCGACCGCCCCGACGACGGCGTGCACGCCGAGCTCGCGGGTGACGGCCGCCAGCGCGTCGGTCTGCGGACCCGGGACCTCGACGGCGGCGGCATGGTACCGCCGGAACAGCTCACGGCCGGCCGGGCTCCGACTGCCCACGGTGATGCCGAAGTCCAGCCCCTTCGGGTAGCCCCCGAGGAACGCCTCCGGCAGCACGACCACCGCCGCGCCCCGTCCGGCGGCCTCGCGGATGAGCTCCTCGGCCCGGGCCACCGCGCCGGGGGTGTCGAAGAGCGGTGCGGCGGCCTGGACGACGGCGACGGTCACGGCACGGCGGGACTCGGGCGGTGTCGTGGGGGCGGCGACGGTCGTGTCGGTGGTGGTCGTGTCGGTGGTGGTCGCATTCATGCCCCGACGCTAGACGAGTCGCCCCTATATTCGGAGGTTCTGCAGTCCGTTCGACGGGGGTGCGTGGTGGGATCGATCGGTGCCGTGTGCGCGCTGGCCGGGCTGGTCGCCGCGGGGGCGTTGCGGTGGCTGCCCGCCAGGGGGCGCGCGGACGGGCTGACGGCGGTGGGGGTCGCGGGCGTGCGGGGCGGTGCCCGGGCCGCGCTGACGGTGGCCGTCGTGGAGCTCCGGCTCGCGGGGGTGATCGCGGTCGGACGGGGCGGCAGGCTGCGGCGGTTGGTGCACTCCGGCCCCGGGCGGGACGTCACCGTGCTGCACCGTGCGGCGTGGGCGGTGCTCGGCCGGGAGTTGTCGATGGCGGATGCGGCCGTCGCTCCGGCGATACGGCGGGCCCAGGAGGAGGTGCGTGCCGACCTGGCCGCGCGTGGACTGCGCTGCGGGCGGGCCCGGTTGGCAGCGGCACGCCTGCTGGCCCTCGCGGCGGGCGGTACGGCCCTGGTCGTCGCGGTACAGGGCGCTCCCTGGGCGGGCGCGCCCCTGGCCGTGCTGTCACTCGCCGTGCTGTGCGCCCCGGAGCGGACGCCGGCCGGTCACCGGCTCCTGCGGGAGTTGCGCCGACTGCATCCCCTGTCCGGCCGCCCCGAGGCCGAGCCGGCGGAGATCGGGCTCCTTGCCGCGCTGTACGGGCACCGGGCCTTGCGTCTGCTGGTGCCGGAGTTCGCCGCACGCGCCGGTCTGTTCGGTGGCCGTGCCGCCCGGGAGACCGTCGCCCGCGAGGAGGGCGACCCGTACGGCAGGAGCGCCCTCACCGGTGACGGCGAGAGCGTCTGAGGTGCCGCGTCAGGAGCCGAGCCACACGATGTTCAGGACGGTCAGGTGGCGCAGCGGCCGGTTCACCCAGTACGTGAGGGACATCTGGCCCACGGAGACGTAGCGGACGTCGTCGCCCTCGGGGTCGTCGGCGTTCCACTGGCGGAAGCCCCACGGGTCGGCCGCCGCCGCGTCCAGGACGTCCCACACGGTGTCCTCCACTCGATCGGGCAGGGTGTCGAGCACCTTCGCCGCCGTCGAGGAGAGACGGACCGCGTACGGGGGCCCGGTCACCGGCGCCTTCCTCGCAGTTCCGCCATGTCGATGGCGTCGCTGTCGTCGTAGCCGGAGGTGATGAAGGCATCGACGGCCGAGGCGTGGGCGACGCGTCCCTGCCAGTCCTGGACGACCTCGTACAGCCCGGCGAGGGAGAACGTCCGGCGGGACTCCTCCAGCGCGGCCGTCCACTCCCGCTCGAACGCCACCACCCACCGCTCCGCGCGGGCGCTGGAGCGCAGTCGGGCGAGGAGTTCGGCCGGCGCGCCGGGCGCGGGTGCGTGGGGCGTGAAGGGGGTGTGGTCGGGATCCGCGCTCATCGGCACCTCCAGCGGGGACGTGGTCTCGCCACTGTACGCGCGGGGTGGGGTGGCGGGGACGGCTCCGTGGGGAAACCCTTCGTTCGGGGGGGGGTGGCCGGGGCGGACGACGTGGATCTGCCGGGCGTGGACGACGAGGCCCGCGAGGGGGTTGACGTGCGTCTCGTCGGGGTCCCGGGCGCCGGGTCCTTCCCTGTGTGCCGCTCAGCCGAAGAGCGTGCTGGTCATCAGGACGTGGACGGCGGTGCCGCCGACGATGCTGAGCAGGGCGTGGTGGCGCCACAGGTGCAGGCCGACGGTGACGGCCAGCGCCGTGAGCGGCGCGGCGGCGCGGACCTCGGTGACCGGCAGGTCGTGCAGGCAGTAGACGAGCAGAATGATCATCACGCCGGCCGGCATGCGCGTGCTGAGGTACCGCACCGTGCCGCTCGCCCGCAGCGGGGCCAGGGCGGCGAAGGGCAGCGCGCGGAGTGTCCAGGTGACGGCGGCGGTGACGAGGACCGCGGCGATCGCGTACGGGGTGTCAGGCACGGTTCGGCCTCCTGGTGGTCATCCGGTGCCGGACCAGCAGGCCGGCGGTGAACAGGGCGAACGCGACCGGCAGCATCTGCCCGGGGGCGAGGGCGCGGGCCACGAGGGCGCTCGACAGGGCGAGCAGCGGGGTGGCGAGGTCGCCGCGCAGTTGGCGTGCGGCGTCCAGGGCGAGCACGGTGAAGAGCGCCGTCAGGGCGAAGTCGAGTCCCGTGACGTTCTCGGGGACGAGCGCGCCGAGCAGGGCGCCGACGGTGGCGCTGCCCGCCCAGTACAGGTGCAGGTAGAGCTGCGTCCACAGGATCTGCGGGCCGGGCCACGTGCGTGCCCGCTCGGTGGAGGCCAGCGCGTACGCCTCGTCGCACAGCGCGAACGTGGCGTAGGCCTTGCCGAGCCGGCCGGGCACCCGGTGCAGGGGGAACGACAGCGCGTAGAAGACGTGCCGGACGTTCACCAGGAACGCGGCGGCCGCGACCGAGGCGAGCGGGGCCACGGCGACGACGAGACCGATCAGCAGGAACTCGAACGAGCCGCCGAAGGCCACCGCCGCGGACAGCGAGGCCCACCACCAGTCCAGACCCGACTGGACGACGAGCGCCCCGAAGGCGAGCCCCAGCGGCACGAAACCCAGTCCCACCGCGAGGGAGTCCCTGAACGCCGGGGCCGCGGAGGAAGGGACCCGTGCGGGCGGTTCGGCGTACGGGAGACGGGAGACCACGGGAGCGGCGGAACGTGTTCGCATGAAGACATTTTAGAAAAGATGTCCCTTAATATGGTTGCGCATCATGGCGCTATGCTCTTGATATGAGCAATGAAGTGGCACTTGACGCGATCGACCGCGACATTTTGTTTCATCTGCGGGAGGACGGACGTCTGACCAACGTCGAACTCGCCAAACGGGTCGGCCTCACGCCGCCGCCGTGCCTGCGCCGCGTCAGGCGACTGGAGGAGGCGGGCGTCATCACCGGCTACCGGGCCGTCGTCGACCCGGCCGCCGTCGGCCGCGGCCTCGAAGTCCTCGTCGACGTGGAGATCTACGCCAACGACCGCAAGAGCTTCGAGGAGTTCGAGAAGGCCGTCGCCTCCTACGAGGAGGTCATCGAGTTCCGCCGGATGTACGGGCGCCCCGACTACTTCATCCGCGCCGCGGTCGCCGACCACGCCGCGTGCGAGGCCTTCCTCACCAACAAGCTGAGCGGGCTTCCCGGTGTCCTGCGCTTCACCTCCCACCTCACGATGAAGACGATCAAGTCCGTCGGCTGACCGGAACCAAGTCCATTTCCCGAAGGCCGAGTTGTGGGGTGGCGCCGGACGTCTCCGATCGGCAGGATCTCCGGACATGGGGGTGCGGCGAATGATGCGGCGTCGCCTGCTGTGGTCGGCGGCGGGCGCGGTCGCGGTGTGGCTGCTGGTGCTGGGCTTCCGGGGCGGCTGGGACGTCGCGGACCCCGTCGCCAGTGTCGTGGGGGCCCTGGCCGGCGTGACGGGGCTGGTCTACGCCCTGGTCGCTCCGCTGGACGCGGAACAACTCGCCGAGCGGCTGGCGGGCGAAGTCGTGCGACGGGAGCAGGGCGAGTACGTGCGCTGGCTGGACGGGCGTACCGGCGGGCGCATCGACCTCGCGTACACCGTGCTGGTCCATGGCCAGGTGGACGGGGCACCGGCCGAGGGCCGGCTGAGCGACCTGACCGCGCTGCACCGTCGGCTCTCGCCGCCGCGCATGGTCATCACCGGCGCCGACGTCACGGACGACGCCGGGACCGGGAAGTCCCTGGCGGCGCTGTCGATGGTGCTCGACCTCGCACGGGACAGGCAGCCCGGGCAGGCCGTCGCCCTGCGCGTGGCGGCCACCTCGTGGACCGGCCAGGACCTGGAGGAATGGCTCGTCCGGCATGTGGTGAACGTGTTCGGCGTGGGCCGCGGGCCGGCTCGACGGCTGGTGGAGTCACGCCTCGTGCTCCCCGTCGTCGACGGCGTCGACGAGCTGGACCCGCCGGGCACCGCTCCGTACTCCAGTCGCGCCGCCGGACTGGTGCGCCTCCTCAACGACTGGCAGCACGGCACGCAGCCCGCCGCCGTGATCCTGACCTGCCGCCGCGGCCTCTACGACGGCCTCGTCGGCGTGGAGGCGCATCTGCGGGCCGCGGCCGTGGTGCGGCTGGCGCCGGTCGACGCGGAGCAGAGCCGCGCGTTCCTGCGCGCGAGCGTGGCCGACACCGAGGCGGGGCTGAGCCGCTGGCGGCCGGTGCTCGACGCGCTGGCCGGCCCGCCACAAGGAGCACAGGGAGCGCAGGGTGCGGAGGCGCCGGGTGCGGTCCGGTTGCGCGAGGCGCTGGCGACTCCCTGGCGTCTGTCGCTCGCGACGGCGGTCTACCAGGAGCGGACCGGGGACGGCCGGTATCGCCGCGAGCCCGCCGACCTCCTCCCGCTCGCCGAAGCCGGGACGCTCCGCCGGCACCTCCTCGACCTCTACGTCCCCGCGGCGCTGGCCGCGCGGAGCGATGAAGCGATCGACCCCGACGGCCCGGCCCGGAGCCGGCTGGCCGTGCTCGCCACGTACCTCGACGGCAACCGTGACGGCCGGCAGGCGGAAGGACGGACGCTCTCCGCGACGGACCTCGTGCTGCCCGAACTGTGGCCCATGGTCGGGGCGGACCGCACGAAGCGTGCCGTCCGAGCGGCCTGTCTCGGCTGGGCCGCCGTGGCCGAACTCGTAGTGGTGGTCCGGGCGGCCGCCACCTCCTGGGACCAACTCGCCCTCTCCTTCTTGCCGTTCTTCGCCGTCCTGTTCGCGTTCGAGCCGGACCTGTGGGACGGCGAGGACCGCATGTTCCTGCGGCCGCGGCGCTTCGCGCTCGGGTGCGCGTTGGGCTCCGCCCCTCCCGTACTCCTCGGGCTGTTGACGCCGGGCACGGGTTCGCCGACCGGGTGGATGGTGCTCGCGGCGGCCTTCGGGCTGATGGTCGGCGGCGCCATGGGCGTCGCCGTCGCACCCGACGAACGCCGCAACGGGCCACGCTCCTTGGTGCGCGCCGACGCGGTCGGCTGCGCGCTCTTCCTCGGCGACGTCCTGGCGATCTTCGGCCTGCTGGGTTACGGCACGGCGGGGTGGCGCGGCCTCTGGTTGATCCTCGCGCCCCTCACCGTCATCGCTCCGCTCGTCCTCCACTCCTTGTGGTTCCGGTACGTGGTCTTCCTCGTCCTGGCGCGCGACGTTCTGCCGTGGCGGCTCGGCCGCTTCCTGCACGAGTGCCACCAGGCCGGAATACTGCGCACGGCGGGGGCCGCCTACCAGTTCCGCCACCGGGAGCTCCAGGACCATCTGGCGGGCCGGAGCTCGCACTCGCCCACGACCGCGGGCCCGTGACGGTCGGCGACCGCCTCGACCACGGCGTCCAGGCCCTGTCCGGGCGATCGAGTGCGCAGCGGTCCGTCACTGCCGCGGGATGTCGATGCCCGCCGCGCGCAGGTGCCCCTCGACCAGACCGTTCAGCCGCGCGATGGACGGTGCCTCGTCCTCCCGGTGGTGGTTGACCACGCCGTACCGGGAGGCCGCGTCGGGCCCGGGCGGTCGCTCGGCCGGCAGCGTCAGCAGCGCGCGGACGCCCAGCAGGTTGGCGGCCACCGCCGAGGCCAGCTCCTCGATGCGCGGGTCGTCGGGATCCCAGGACCTCGCCTCCCAGCCGCGCTTGGTCAGCTCGACGAACTCGGGGTCGTCGAGCCGGTGTTCGAGGTTGGCCAGGAAGAGGTCGAAGACGTCGGGAGCAAGCGCCCGCGACAGCACCATGGCCTCCCGCTGGGTGGTGACGTGGTCGGGGCTGAAGTCGAGCTCGGCGAGTCGCTCCAGGACCGCGCAGGCCCGGTCGGGCAGCAGGGCGCGGTCACCGTGGGCGAGCCGGTGCAGGGTGTCGCGGCGGGCGGTCAGCTCCTCGATCTGTTCGGTGAGCCGGCGGCGGACGTCGTCCAGGGCGGTGGCGAACCGCTCGGGCTCCGCGTCGAGCAGCTCGCCGATCTCGGCCAGCGGCACGCCCGCCCCGGCCAGGGCCCGGACCTGGACGAGGCGCAGCAGGTCGGCCGAACCGTAGCGCCGGTAGCCGGAATGGTCCCGTTCCGGTTCGGCGACCAGGCCGAGCCGGTGGTAGTGCCGCACCGTCTTGACGGTGATGCCGACGAAAGCCGCCGCCTGACCGATCGTGAGCCCGTCTGCCATGGGGCGAGCCTAGCGCTCCGCTCTCGCCTTGACCTTGACCTTGGGTCAGGGTCCACGCTCGACTCACACCCGCCGACGCGAGATGAGGAATCACCATGAGTGAGCAGCACACCACCGCGCAGGACCGCCCCGAGCTGCGGAAGGCCGTGCAGGAGATCGTCGACGCCGGTTTCGCCGGCGTGCAGCTGCGCGTGAACGACGAACGCGGCGAGTGGGTCGGCAGCGCCGGGGTGAGCGAGCTGGGCCGGACCGCGAAGCCGCCGACCGACGGGCACTTCCGGGTCGGCAGCGTCACCAAGACCTTCGTCGCGACCGTCGTCCTGCAGCTGGTGGCCGAGGGCCGGCTCGGCCTCGAGGACCTGGTGGCCGACCACGTGCCCGAGTTCGGTCTCGACCGGCGGATCACCGTACGGATGCTCCTGCAGCACACCAGCGGACTGTTCAACTTCACCGGCGAGTTCGCCCAGGACGGATCGGTCGAACCCGGTGTGGTCGCCGGATGGGGCAAGGAGTGGGTGGACCTGCAGCACGCGACCTACCGGCCGGAGGAGCTGGTGCGGGGGGCGTTGGCGAAGCCGGCGCGGTTCGAGCCGGGGACGGCATGGAGCTACTCCAACACCAACTACGTCCTGGCCAGGCTGCTGATCGAGCAGGTCACCGGCCGCTCGCTGCCCGAGGAGACGCACCGGCTGATCCTGGGCCCGCTCGGGCTGACGGGCACCCTGCTGCCGGAGGCCCGGGAGGACATCCCCGAGCCGCACGCCCACGGCTACTTCGGCTACGACGACGCCGGACAGTGGAAGGTGGTCGACACCACCCGCTTCAACCCCTCCTGGGTGTCCGCCGCCGGCGACATGATCTCGACCAGCCGCGACCTCCACACCTTCTTCTCCGCACTGAACAGCGGCAGGCTCATCCCGTCCGAGCTGCTCGCCGAGATGCGCGCCGCGGACCCCACGATGGGTTACGGACTGGGCGTGTTCGTGGAGGAGCTGGACGGCGGCGGCACCGTCCTCCACCACAACGGAGGGTTCTGGGGCTGGGGCGCGCTGATGTACAGCACGCCCGACGGCACCAGGACCCTGACCGGCTCAGTGACCTCCGGGGGCGCCGAAATGGACCTGCCCACCACGGCCAGGACATTCGAGAAGGTGAAGCAGACCCTGGTCAAGGCGGTGTTCGCCTGAGACTTGTCCGGCCGATCATGTGCGGAGCCGATGGCGAGCGTTGGGTTGCGGCGGTCGCGGTGCCGAGGAAGACGTGACCGCGTGTGCCGTAGCCGGATGCCCCGGCAGCGCAGACACCGTCGGCGGTGCTTCGGTCCGGGCTCCGGCGGCGTGGCGACGTGCCCGCACGATGGTGGTGTCGACCGAGATGTCCCAGTCGATCTCCCCGGCCGCGTCGGCCTCGCGTTGTCCGCGCAGACGACCACGTCGAACCGGCCTTCCACGAAAGGGAGTCGGCGCATGTCGGCGGCGGCGTTACGCAGGTCCACGCCCGCCGGGCAGCCTCGCGGGCCGCTCGGGCGGCGGCGCGGGGGCTGAGGTCCGTGCCGGTGACGAGGTGGCCGCGCAGCGCCAGGCCGATGGCCTGCGTGCCGATACCGCAGGAACAGTCGAGCACGGCCGCCGCCCGGTCCGCGCCGACGAGCGCGTCCAGGGCTCGCCCCTGCCGGTGGAGGCTCGCGTCCCAGTCCGCGTAGATGAGGTGGTAGTCGTCGGCCAGTTCGTCGTAGAACCGCGCGACGGAGGTGTCTCGCATCGCGTGAGACTACCGTCCGGGGCGTGGCCGCCGGAGAGTCCGTCCTCGACGCACCGCAGACCGGGCGTCACCCGGTGTACGGAACACCCGGCCTCCGCACCCCCGGCAGACTGAAGCGGTGATCCTCACCAGCGGCCGTCGACCGCGCCCCGCAGGAACACCGCCGGCTCCGCGCGGGCGCCCTCGCCCACCTGACACCCCGCGCAGGCCCCCGGCGCCCCGGGTCCTGATCGGCACCGTCCTCGCCGACCCGGAGCGGCAGTCCGGTCACGACGACGACGCCTGCGCGCCGGCCCTCCGCGTCGACTGACACCAAGGCCGCGGGCCGTCGTTCACCGACGGGGGCAGGAAGGTGGCGAATCAGCTCCCCGCCGCCCGCACCACTCGCTAGCGTGGCAGTCACGGCGGAAAGGGGACAGAAGTGACGCTGACTGTGGGCTTCCGGCTGGGCAACGACACCCTCACCCGGCAGGTGACGGTCCTGGTGACCGAGAGCGGCGTCCTGCACCGGGCCCAGGGCCTCTACGGGAAACTGCCGCGGGTCTCCCCGCCCGTGCCGTCGGTCGCGCTGACGACGTCCCTCCCGGACTTCCGGGGCGAGAACCCGCTGGCCCGCCCCATCGCCGACCTGCGCCTGCAGCACGCCTCGTACACGCGGAAGGGGTACGACCGGACGCTCATCCCGCCGTCGGTGGTGCGCGTGGACGTGCGGGAGCACCCGCCCCGGCCCCTGGTGCGCCATCGTGAGCTGATCCACGCGTTCGTCGACGCGGCGCCCAGCACGCCCCAGTCGCTCG
This sequence comes from Streptomyces sp. NPDC058955, assembly GCF_042741435.1. Classification (NCBI taxonomy): domain Bacteria; kingdom Bacillati; phylum Actinomycetota; class Actinomycetes; order Kitasatosporales; family Streptomycetaceae; genus Streptomyces; species Streptomyces sp. NPDC058955. The sequence continues at coordinate 70,595 of NZ_JBHYKM010000010.1, forward strand.
AAGCGGCCATCACGGCCTTCCGGACCGCGCGCGGGCTGCCCTCCCGGCCCGAGCGCGTCGCCGGCGCGCCCGTGCCCCGCCCGCACGGGATCCCGCCGCGCGTCGCCGCGATGCTGCGCACCCTGGCGCACGGCTCGCCCCTCACGCCGTCGCGGCGGCTTCCCGTCGGGTGGACCGTGACGGGCCAGGGCGTACGGCTGCGCGTCGGCACGATGGGCGAGGTCCTGGACCGGGCGGACGTGATCGAGCTCCACGCCGCCCTGAACGCGTGGCTGCTCTTCACGAAGAACCCCGGGCAGCCGGCACCGGAGCACGAGGTACGGTCAGGCCCTCCCCGGCAGAGGCCATCCGGCTCGGGTTCGGTCTGAGGGGTTCGGCCCGGCCGGGGTGGAGGCGCCGGCGTCGAGGTGGGCCGCGATGCGTTCGATGGTGCGGGCGTTGTCCTCGAAGAGGTGCGCCCGCATGCCGGTCGCCCGTGCGGCCTCGACGTTGACCGCGGCGTCGTCGATGAAGAGGCAGTGCTCCGGACGTACGTCCAAGGCCGCGCAGACGGCGTCGAAGGCGCGCGGGTCGGGCTTCTCGATGCCGATCTCGTGCGAGTAGACGATCTGCTCGACCAGTTCGTCGAAGTGGTAGAGCGTCGTCTCCCGTTCGCGTGCGCCGACGAAGCTGTTGCTCAGGATGCCCAGCCTGCAGCTGCCGCGCAGGCCTCGGACGTAGGCGATGAGTTCGTCGTTCGGGGTCCCCAGGTACTCCGTCCAGAGGTCGGCCATGAAGGCGTCGGTCTGCGGGGCGTCGAGCCCCAGACGGGACGCCACTTCCGCGTGCACGTCCCGTTCGCCGATGCTGCCGATGCTCCCGGCCCGCCATATGTCGTGCATCCGTGCGTGCACGGAGCCGCGCGGCAACTCCAGCCGCTCCTCCCACCGTTGCACCCATCCCGTGTCCGGCGTGATCTCCAGCACGCCGCCGATGTCGAGAATGACGCAGGTCTCGGTCAAGTCCCTCTCCTCTTCGCTGCGGGAAGGCGCGTGCCCGGGGCCGTACGCGCCACCCGGTGCGGCGGCGTCGTCCCACATGAGGTCCCAGAACACGCGGTCCACGCGACCGAGCCTGCCACAGGCCCGTCCCGTGCCGGACGTGCGCCTCGCGGAGGACGGACGGAGCCGACCGGATTCGAACCGGCGTCCTCGCGATGGTGGAGACCGCGCGCGTCGACCTCTGCGCTACGGCCCCGCCCGCCAGGCATCCTACGAGAGAACGCCCTGCGACGACTTCCGGACGGGCGGCGGAGATTGGGGGACAGGTGGTCACCGCACCCACTAGCGTACGCGCGAGTAGGAAGTGGGCGACGGTGTCGCCGGGGACGAGGGGAGCGGACCATGGACCGGCAGTGGAGCCTTGAGGAGAGCGTGGTGGTCGACGCGCCGCCTTCGGTCGTCTACGGGTTGGTGTCGGACCTGCGGAACATGGGGCGGTGGAGCCCGGAGTGCCGGTCCGTGTGGGTGCTGCGGCCTCCGGCGCGTGCCGGTTCCCGGTTCGTCGGTTTCAACCGGCGCGGGCTGTTCGTCTGGCCGACGTTCGGACGGGTGACCCAGGCGCGCACGGACAGCGAGTTCGTCTTCGACATCAGCGCCTTGGGGCTGCCGATCGCACGCTGGGGCTACCGCTTCGCGCCGGAGGGCTCGGGTACACGGGTCACCGAGTTCTGGCAGGACCTGCGGACCGAGGGGTACCGCGCCCGGATCGCCGAGTTCCTCGGAGTGCTGTTCGCCGGAACCAACCCCGCCCGGCGGGCGGAGGTCAACAGGGCCGGGATGCGCACCACCCTGGACCGCATCGCGCGGACGGCGACCGCCGGGCTCTGAGGGCCGAGGTCCTCACCGGTGGTCACCGTCGGCGGTGCGCGGGCCGGCCGACGTCCGGTACAACACGCAGCGGCGCAGCGGGCCTTCGGGGACGCTCGGGTCCTCGAAGTCGTCGGCCGGGTCCCGGGTCATGCCGAGCCTGCGCATCACGGCCTGGGAGCGGACGTTGCCGACGGTCGTCGACGCCAGCACCTCCGGCAGTCCGAGGACGTCGAAGCCGAAGGCCAGGCAGGCCCGGGCGGCCTCGGTGGCGTACCCGTGTCCCCATGCCGAGCGGGTGAGGCGCCAGCCGATGTCCACGCCCGTGAAGGGCATGTCGTCGCCGACCACGTCCAGTCCGACGCGGCCGACGAACGCGCCGGTCGCCCGCACTTCCAGGGCCCACCAGCCGAAGCCCCGCTCCTCGAACTCGGCCCGCATGCGGGCCGCGACGGCGTCGCTCTGCCGGCGGGTGAGCGGGTCGCCGAGGTGGGCGCGGACTTCGGGATCGGCGTTCATGGCCGCCCACGGTGCGAGGTCGGACCGGCGCCATCGGCGGAGCAGCAGGCGTTCCGTGCGCAGTTCTGTCATGCGGTCCAGCCAACGTGTCCGGGGCCGGGGTGTCGATCGGTTTTACGGCGCCGGGGTCGTCCCGCAGGTCGGGTCGTCGATTGCGGTGACGGTGTACGGGGGCCGGCCCGGCGGCTCGTCGAGCTGGCTGTCGACCACGTAGAGGCGGCAGCCGTGCCGTGCCAGGGTGGTGGGCAGGTCGAAGGGTTCGTCGGTGAGGCGGTGGGTCACCGTGCCCGTACGCAGGTCCTCGTCGAGCCGGGCGATGTAGACACCGTGCGGGGCGCCGTAGTTGAGGACGGCGTACAGCGTCCGGTCGCGCAGCACCATGCCGTCGGCGCCGAAGGACTGGTCGCCGAGGTCGAGCCGGCTGACGTCCTTGTCGGCGGTGGAGACGCGCCAGACGGCCTCGGTGCCGTTGGACGCCACGAGGAGGGTGCTGCCGGTCCCGTCGGCCACGATGCCGTTCAACAGCCAGTACTGGGGCGGGAACTGGGGGAAGGCGGCGCGGATGTCGAGCCAGGGTTCGAGGGGGCCGAGCGTCTTGCCCCGGAGTTCCGCCCGGTGGATGACCGGGTTGGCCCAGTCGGTGACGTACACGGCGTCCTTCGTCACGGTCAGGTCGTTGAGGCGGGGCGCGCCGAGCGGTCCGGCCTGGGCGGTGCGCGTGGCGAGGAGGCGTCCGTGGCGGTCGTGGACGGTCAGGGTGGCGCCTCCCACGGAGAGGACGCGGCCCCGCCGGTCGGTGTGCACGCCGAGGGTGCTGGGGCGGTCCGCCAAGCCGCGCGCCGGGAACGGCTTCAGGTCGGGGTCGCCGACATGGCCCCGGTAGAGGGTGCCGAGACCGTCGGAGGAGACGTACATCGTGCCGTCCGGGGTGATCGTGATCCCTTCGGGCAGCACGCCGGCTTCGTGCGAGACGACGTACGTGTCGGGCAGTTCGCGGGCGCCGGCGGGGGCGGGCGCTCCGGCGAGGGTCGTGAGGAGGAGGGTGGCGGTGAGGCAGGCTGTGCGGGCGGGGATGCGGCGCATCGGTGCGACCTCCGGCGGGTAGTCGGCGCAGGGGCGAGGGGCGGTCGACAGGAGCGTGCCGCGCCCGCGTGCGGAGCGCACTGCCTTTCACCCCTGGGTGAAAGGGTCCGCAGGGCGGATAATCGGTCGGCATGATCCGTCTTCACTTCACGGCAGCCGATCTGTGCCGGATCACGCTCGCTCCGACGGTCGACGCGCTGTCGGAGACCGTGCTGAGCGTGCGAGCGGCGCTGCGGACGGGTCCGGGTCCGCGTCCGGGCGCGCGCGGCGGTCCGGGCCGGGGTGCCGGGCTGTCGGACCGTCCGCGGGCCGCCGCCCGCGCGTGGCACCGTTCCCTGCCGGGCGGTGCGGTGGCCCGGGCGGGTGTGCTCGCCGAGTTGCTCGCCGACGACGGCTTCGTACCGGACTTCCTGATGCAGCCGGCGGTCCCCGACTTCGCCGACGGGCTCGGGGCGGCCGCGTCGACGCCGGTGGAGCGCCTGGCGCTGGATCTCGGGATCCCGGAGGTCTCCGGCTGGAACGGCGGTCTGGCCCGGCCGGGACGGTGGGCGCACGAGCTCGCGCAGGGGTCGCCGGCCGCGGCCCGCGCCCTGCTGGACGACATCCGCCGCTCCTTCGCGTCGTCGGTGGAACCGCTGTGGCCGCGGATCCGCCGCGACGCCCTCGCCGATCGCGCGCTGCGGTCGGAGATGCTGCTGCGCGGTGGTGTCGACGCGCTGCTGACCACGCTCGGCACGACCTGGCGGTGGCAGACGCCGACGCTGCACCTGCCGTCGGCGTCGACGTACGACATCCCGCTGTGCGGGCGGGGTCTGCTGCTCGTCCCCTCGTGGTTCGCGACAGGCCCGATGGTGATGTACCGCCCCGAGGCGGCGACGGTGCTCGTCTACCCGCTGTACGACTCCGGCGACGCGGCGCCCTCCGGTGAACGGCCGGAGGCCCTGGCGGCGTTGCTCGGCCGCACCCGGGCCCGGATCCTCGCCCTGCTGCGCTCACCGGCCACCACGTCGGCCCTCGCGGACCGCGCCTCCGTGTCCCTCGCGGCGGCCAGCCAGCACGCGGCGGTCCTGCGGGGCGCGGGCCTGGTCGACACGGTCCGCACGGGGACGGCGGTGCTGCACAGCCTCACGCCCCTCGGGCACGCGGTGCTGGCGGGGGTGGCGGACTGAGGGGTGGTCCCGCGTGAGGCGGAGCCCGGCACCCCCGGCCGGGCCCCGCCGGGCGGGCCTCAGGAGCCGGCGGTGGGGAGGCTCAGGAAGAGGTCGAAGTAGGTGCCGACCGACAGGAGCAGCCCGAGGCCGCCCAGGACGGCACCCGCGACGGCGACCGCGCGGACCCGGGCGGAGCGCCGGGGCAGGGTCAGGACGAGTCCGGCGACGACCACGGCGAGGAGGGCGAAGACGCCGTTGACCAGGGCGGTGCTGTGCCAGGCGTCGCCGTAGATCTCGCTGATCTGCTGGGCGGGGGTGCCGCTGCCGGAGGTCTTGATCTGGCCGATCAGCGTCTCGCGCTCGGCGACGACCTTGCCGGTCCAGGTGCCGGTGAGGGCGACGACGGAGAGGGCGACGGACACGACGGCAGCGGCGGCGGCGCCGACCCCGCCCGTCTCCAGCCCGGAGTCCTCGCCCCCGGCCTCGTCCCGTACGTCCTCCTCGTCGTCCTCCTCGTCCCGCGGCTCGTCCAGGGACCCCTCCAGGGACCCCTCCAGGGACTCGTCCAGCAGGTCGGCGCCGTCGGCGACGGCGGTGTCCTCGACGGTGTCGGCGTCCGGGCGCGCTGCCGTCCCGTCGGTCTTCTCGGTCGTCTTCGTTTCCATGCGACGCACGCTAGGCGCCTCACATGAGAGCCGTCTTAACCGATCAAGGCGGTCCAGGTGCGGCGCGGTCGCATGATCGGCCGGGCGGGCCCTGGCCGGGCTCCCCCGGTCGCGATCGGGGTCGAGGCCCTGCCGAACCGTGCGGCAGGGCCTCGGCGTTCTCAGCGCAGGATCTCGATCCGCACCCGCTCGTCCGGCGTCGCGATGTCCCAGAAGCGGGCGATGCCCCGCGCGTCGCGGTAGACGCCCGTGCCGCCGGTGACGGCCATGTCGAGGGAGACCGCTCCCTTCGTCCACAGCGACTGCATCGTCAAGGAGCCCTCCTCGACCTCCATCGTGATCAGGCACTGCGAGGTCGTCCTCTCGCCCTTCGTGTGGACGACCTGGCAGTGTCCGCCCCCGCGTCCGACGCTCCGGCCGTCCTCGACGGCGGTGCCGGAGTACACGTCCATGTCGCCCAGGCTCGGCCCGGCGGGGCCGAGATCGACGGCGGTGTACTGCTCGTTCCGCACCTTGAGTTCGATGACCTCGGGCTTCTTCGTGGTCCCGGCGGCCGCTCCCTCGACCGCCCACATGCCGGCCGCGACCGCGGCGAGTGACAGGGCGGCGAGCCGCGTCCCCTTGGTGGCCATGATCATGCTCCTCGGTGTGAAGGAATTCCGTAGGCGATCGGGGGTCAGGCGAGCTGCTGGTCCTTGTCGGACGGGAGCCAGACCGACATGGTGGCCGGGTCGATGGGGATCGAGATGTGCTCGTGCGTGATCGCCCACGCTCCGTCCGTCCGCCGGAGGCAGACGCTCTCCCGCACCCATATCGAGGCCTGGAGACCGCCCTTCCGCTCCCCCGAGTCGCGGTGGAGCATGTGCGCGAAGGCGGTGTCCCCGCTGGTCACGAGAGTGAGGTCGTGCGTCTCCAGGCTGATGGGGCCGACGTACCCGTCGAACCACCGCAGGAAGTTGCGGCGGATCTCGTCGGTGCCGGTGAACCTCAGCGGGGGGACGACGTCGTAGTAGACGGCGTCGGCGGCGTAGAAGGACATGAGCCGGTCGATGTCCTTGGTCTGCTGGGCGTCGGCGCGGCTCGCCAGGAGCGCCCGGAGCTCGGACTCGTGGGTGGTGGTCATCGCGTACTCCTTCGTTGGTGGTGTGCTGGAGGGGGAGGGCCGGGAGGGCCGAGAGGGCCGGCTTCAGGCGGCGCGTCCGGCCTTGAGCGCGGCGGCGACGCCGACGACCCGGCGGGCCTGGTGGCGGGCGGCCTCCAGGCTCACCTCGCCGGGCTCCGCGTCGCCGACCACGGCCGAAGTGCCGTAGGGGTTGCCCGACGTGAACTGGATCGGGTCCGTGTAGCCGGGCGGCACGATGAGGCCGCCCCAGTGGTAGAAGGTGTTGCCGAGGGCCAGGAGGGTCGATTCCTGCCCGCCGTGGGCGCTGTTGGAGGCGGTGAAGGACGAGTACACCTTGTCCGCGAGCTTGCCCGCGAACCACAGGGGCCCCGTTCCGTCGATGAACTGCCGCAACTGGGCCGCGGGGTTGCCGAACCGGGTCGGGGTGCCGAACAGCACCGCGTCCGCCCACTCCAGGTCGCCGTGCCCGGCCTCGGCGACCTCGGCGGTGTCCCGGTGGTGACGGGCCCAGGCCGGGTGGGCGTCGATCACCTCGGCCGGGGCGGTCTCGGCGACCTTGCGGAGCCGGACGTGGGCCCCGGCCTTCTGCGCGCCCTCGGCGACGGCTCTCGCCAGGGCGTGCACGTTGCCGCTGGTGCTGTAGTAGATGACTGCGACGTTCACGGGCTCCATGCCGTTCTACCTCCGTCTGCTTCCGTCGCGTTCCTTTGCCGGGTACGACGAGACGGCCCGGCGGAATGTGAGGCGGCCCGGCGGAATGCGAGGTGGGGCGGCGACATGTGAGGTGGGGCGGCGGATCGAGGCAGGCGGGTCGGCGAGGTCACGTTTCGGGGCGCTGCCGCGTCATGACGGTGAAGGAAGACCCGACCGAGGAGCCTCAGGACCATGACGTACCGTTCGACCGCGCTGCAGGACGACCGAGCGGACTCGGCGGCAAGCGCCCTCGCCGCCGAGCGCCGCCGGCTGATCAACCTCGCGTACCGGATGCTGGGCTCCCTGGCCGAGGCCGAGGACATCGTGCAGGAGACGTACGCCCGCTGGTACGCGATGTCCCCGCGGCAGCGGGAGTCGGTGGCGTCCCCCGGCGGCTGGCTGACCAAGGTCGCCGGCCGCATCTGCCTCGACGTGCTGCGCTCGGCACGGGCCAGGCGGGAGCGCTACGTGGGGGAATGGGTGCCCGAGCCGCTGCCCGCGCGTGCCGAGTGGCCGACCGGCGCGACGGACGACAGCACGGCCGACCCGGCCGATCGGGTCACGCTCGACGAGTCGGTCAGCATGGCCTTCCTCGTCGTCCTGGAGGCGATGACCCCGGCGGAGCGGGTGGCGTTCGTGCTCCACGACGTCTTCCGCTATCCGTTCTCCGAGGTGGCCGACATCGTCGGCCGCACCCCGGCGGCCTGCCGCCAGCTGGCGGCCTCGGCCCGCCGCCGCGTCGACGCCTCACGGGCACCCCTGTCACCGGCGGCCCAACGGGCCGGCGTCGTCAAGGCGTTCAAGCGGGCGTGGGAGGCGAAGGACATCCCCGCCCTCATCGGCCTGCTCGACCCCGGTGCCGTCGCCGTCGGTGACGGCGGCGGACTCGTCACGGCCACGCTCCACCCGATCGAGGGCGCCGAGCCCGTCGCCCGCTTCTTCGCCGACCGGACCCTCCCCGGCCGGCTCACGGTCCGGGAGTGCACGGTCAACGGCCAGCCCGGCCTGGCGGCCCACGTGGACGGCGCCGTCGTGTCGGTGTACGCCTTCGACATCGCGGACGGCCGGATCCGGCACATCTGGGCCGTGCTCAACCCCGAGAAGCTCAGGCCCTGGAAGTCGGCCTGACGAGGACTCGGCCCGCCGCTGACGGGACTGGGCGGTCGTCTTTGGTGTCCCCTTCCGGGGCGGTGAGCTCCACGACGACCGTGCCGCCCTCGGTGCGGACCCGACGGACGGCCCGCAGCGGGATCCGCGTCTCCTCGTCCGGCCGGCTCAGCAGAAGCGCATCACCGTCGGAGCGGAGGACGGCATCACCGGCGCCGCGGAGGACGGGTATCGGGGAGGTCATCGGCATGGCGTGATCGTAAGGGGCGGGGGGGCCGGTTCCAGGGATTCCTCCTCCGGACCATCCGGTGCGCGAGGCCGAGGCCGAGGACGACGGAGAGGATCACATGGCTCGCCGGTCAGTGCCTAGGAGGAGTGGATGTATCCCGCGGCCGTGAGCAGGACGGTGACGCCGACGCCGGTGAGAGCCGTCGCCAGGAGGTACGCGACGGGCGCCTGGGCTCGGGTGCCGGGCGGCGCGGCGAGGGCGCCCACCGTTCTGGTCTGCCACCAGGCGTAGGCCGCGAGCAGGAGGACGGCGGTCGGGAGCAGGACGACCTGGCCGGTGAAGTGCGGTACCGCCCCGCTGACGCCGGCGACTCCGGCGGCGCCGAGCAGCACACCCGGCCCGTCGAAGCGGAGGCCGATCCGGCCGGGACGGTCGGGCACCAGGGCCGCCGTCGCGATCGCGGCGGCCACGGCGAAGGGGATCCCGGCGAACAGGCAGACACGCCAGTCCAGGCTCATGGGGAGCCACCAGGCCGCCGACAGGCCGAGCACCGGGCCGCCGACGCCCACGATCGCGACGTAGATCCCGAACGCCCTGCGGCGCTCCTGGAGGTCCGTGAAGGAGGCGGACACCAGGGCCGGCGCGGACGACGAGACCAGTGCGGCGAAGGCGCCCTGCAGGGCGCGGGCCGTGATCCAGACGCCGGAGGAGGGCGCCGTGCCGCCGAGCGCGGCGGCCGCCGCGAAGCCGACCAGGCCGATCACCAGCATCCGCTTGCGGCCCATCAGGTCCGCGATCCCGGCGCCGAACAGCAGCACCCCGACGAAGGCCAGTACATAGGCGAGGGGCATCACGTCCAGGTAGACGGTGGACGACACCTTCCAGCCGTCGCCAGGAAGCCCCAGGTCCACGTCGGCGCCCGCCACCATCATGGCCGTGTTGGAGAACGCCGCGTCGAAGAGGGCGACCGCCTGGGCGAACGCGAGCGCCACCAGCCCCCACCAGCGCCGCGGCTGCGGGGCCTCCGCTCCGGGGAGGCCGGCCGGGGACGTGGGTGCCCCCCAGGCTCCGGGTGACGGAGGCAGGGGCGCACCGAAGCCGGGGGCGGCGCCGGAGCGGGCCGGGGCGGTCGGGACGTAAGCGGGCGACGCGGGGACCGGCGATCTGGCGGGCGGGACGCGGGGATCCTGCGGCGCGGCGACCCCGGCGTCCGCGGGGGCGGGGGCGGGAGCATAGTCCAGCAGATGTGCGGCGCGGCGGCCGAGCTGGGCGAGTACGGCCCCCGGCAGCCACTCCCCCGCCCGGTCGGTCGCCGTGCGCGCGGCCACCTCGTGCGGGGTGGGCCGTTTGGCCGGGTCCTTGTCGAGGCATGCGCGGACGAGGTCGACGAGCGCGTCCGGTACGCCGGTCAGGTCCGCCTCCTCCTCTGCGACGCGGAAGAGGTGGGCGTTCAGGCCGGTGTCGGTGGCGCCGAAGAGGAGCCGTCCGGTGGCGGCGTAGACGAGGAGCGCGCCGAGGCAGAACACGTCGGACGCGGGCGTGAGTTCGAGGCCGCGCACCTGCTCGGGCGACATGAAGCCGGGCGAGCCGATCAGCATGCCGGTGCGGGTGTGGAGGCTGTCGCCGGCCAGGCCGTCCATCGCCCGGGCGATCCCGAAGTCGATGACGCGGGGGCCGTCGACGGTGACCAGGACGTTGGACGGCTTGAGGTCCCGGTGGATCAGGCCCGCCTCGTGCACGGCCTGGAGGGCGAGGGCCAGGCGGTTGGCGAGGGTGCGGACCGAGTGCTCGGGCAGCGGCCCGAAGTCCTGGGCCACGACGGTGGTCAGGTCGGGCCCGGGGATGTACTGGGTCGCCACCCACGGCACGGCGGCGTCGGTGTCGGCGTCCAGGACGTCGGCGGTCCAGGCGCCGCCGACCCTCCGGGCCGCGGCCACCTCGCGGGCGAACCGGCGGCGGAACTCCGCGTGCTGGGCGTGTTCGGCCTGGACGACCTTGACGGCGACGGTGCGTCCGAGGTCGGAGCGGCCCAGGTAGACGAGGCCCATCCCGCCCGCGCCGAGGCGGGCGATCAGGCGGTACGGGCCGATGTGCGCGGGGTCCTCCCCCGTCAGCTGTTCCACGGTGGAGGTCAGCCCTTTCGGTGCCGGTCGCCCGGGCCGCCGGGTGCGGCGTGCGGGGCGGAGGCGTGCGGGGCGGAGGCGCGCGGTTGCGCCGAGCGGAGTGCGTCACGGCCCATGTGTGGTGTTTCCCCCGGATGGATGCGGCGATCTCAAGCTAGAACAGAATTCCAGAACGTACCGCACGGCGCCAACCTCCCCACCAGCCGGGGGTGTTGACACCGCATGCCGCTGTGACGCGAGCCCCCGGAACGACGACGGGCCGGGGCGCCGCGACGGCTGCGGCCGGTACCGACCGCGCGGTCGCTGCCGCGGTGGTGCGCACGCCGATCAGCTCACGGACGCGCTCCAGCCGTCCCGGGTGGCGACGTACAGGGCTCCCTGGTGCAGATCGAGACTGCGGGCCGCGGTCGGCGTGCCCGCCTGGAGGAGCGGGCCGGCGCCCTTGAACGCGGCGGCACGGAGGCGGAAGGCGTCCGGCTCGACGCAGCCGACCGTGCGCAGCCGCCAGTGCCCCGGCGTCGTCGCCCCGGGGCGCGGCGGCAGGGCGAGTTGGAGCTGCGCGGAAGCCGGGCGTTCCAGCCGGTGGTCGGTGTGCGCCGCCGTCCAGGAGGCCATGACGAGCGCGGCCCGTGCGGGCGTACGGGACTCGGGCGAGCCGTCGGCGAGGGAGGGCGGCGTCCGGTCGGCGGTCCTCGGCGTCTCGATGAGGTCCGTTCGCCCTGCCCGCTCCCTGAGGACGTGGGCGCACCAGCGGGCGGCGCGCGGGCCGCCCTGGGCGGCCCACCCCCGGATCACGTCGCGGAAGGCCGCCTCGCGGGTGCGGGCGTCGGCCTGCGCGCCGGCGGCGAGGATCGCTTCGCCCGCCCCTGAGAAGGTCCGGCAGAGCGCGAGCACGGGGACGCGGTCCGCGTGCTCGGGGTAGCGCACGGACCGCAGCTCCCACATCGCGTCGCGAAGGAGCGTGGCGGCGGCGTGCGCGTCGGGTCCCAGGTCTCCGCCCGGCGGCTGAGGGGGCCGATCCGACGGGCCGGTGCGAGGAGGCGTGGCCGCGTCCGCGCGCCGCCCGGCGGCCGACAGGTGCCATGACCGGTCGTCCGGGTGGTACTCGCCCCCGGCCGCGCGGAGCCGCCCGCTGCCGCCCAGGGACACCTCGATCCCGCGCGATCCGGCGTCCAGAGCGGTTCCACCCGTGCCGGAGGGGACGAAGTCGGCTTGCGTGACGCCGTCCAGCCACATGTTCAACAGGGCGGGCGGCGCGGGCTCTTCGACGGCGAACCCCCGGTCGACGACCACCTGCAGGAAGGCGGTCAGCCGACTGCCGGCCCGCTCCACCCGGAGGTGGCGCACGGTCGCGGTCGTCAGGTCGTAGTCGGCGGCCAGCTCCTCCACGTTCTCCCGCGTGAGCCGGCCTTGCGGTGCCATGACGTGCCCGCGGAAGTCCCGGCCCGGCGCGTGCCGTTCGGCCGGTGGCGGTAGGAGCGCCTCGACGTCGTACCCGGCGACGGCGGCCTGCTCGGCCATCCATGCGCGTCGCCGCTCGCCGAGACCGGCCATCCACTCCAGTACGGCCGCCGCCCGGCGCTCGCGTTCCCCGGCGCTCGGCGCGCTCGCGGCCCGGAACAGCGGGAACAGGTTGTTGTCCCACACATCCGCCGCGACGCGAATCGCTTCCCGGTCGAACAGGCGGACGTCCGCCGCGGCCTCCGCCATCCGCTCCACCGAACGGTCCAGCAGCGCCGCCAGCACGGTCATGGCGGACGCGGAACGCCCGGGCGAGCGCGGCGCCTCGGACGCGGGAGAAGGAGGAGTGGTCATGCCGCGATGCTCCCAGACGGCGTCACCGCCCGGCCCGCGCTCCCCGCCCCGGGACCCGTTGGCGTCCGCGACCTAGTGGCCCTGCGGGGCGGCCTCGGCGGCGGCGTACGAGGAGGCGAAGGTGAAGGCGCGCGGGGAGGGCCCGTGCTCCCGCAGGTCGGCCAGCCGCTCCAGGGCCTCGTGGACGGTCGGGACGTGTCCGGCGGGCACCCACCAGAGCACCAGGTGCGCCGTGACGTGCCGCGCGAACCAGTCGCGGCGCCGCCGCATCACCTCCAGGTGCCCGCTGCGGTAGGTGAAGTCCCACAGCGCCTCCTGGGACTCCCACACGGAGAGGTTGACGATGACGTTCTCGCCCGCGGGGCGCAGCCCGGTGGCGTCGTCCGTCCCGTCCTCCACCAGTCGCCACACGAAGCCGGGCGCACGGTCGGCGGCGGCGTTGACCGGGTCGAGCATCTCGACGAACGGCGCGATGCGCGGGTCGTCGAGGGGGTGGAGGAGGGTGGCCACGTTGAGTTGGGCGAGGTGGACGGCGGGCGCGGCGGACAGGGGTGCGGTCATGGCCCCATCCCAGCACGCCCCGCTTTTCTATGTCAATCTTGATTGTTTTTAGAAGCCTCGATCACCACGCAGCACTCCCCCGGCCGGGCGTCCATGCGCGCGCGGACGGGGCCGTCGGCGCCGATCAGCCCTTCGAGGAGCGCGAGGTTCATGCCGCAGACGAGCGGCGGAAAGCGTTCGGCGAGGGCGTGGAAGGGGCAGTTGCGCATACGGATGACGGCCTCGGCCTCGCCGGCTCCCTCGTCGGCCGGTTCGGCGGCTTCGAGGTGCGGTTCGTAGCCCCGCTCGGCCAGCACCGCCATGGCTTCCGCAAGCCCCACGCAGGGCCCGTCCGAGCCGCGCAGGGCCTCGCCCCGGCGGCGCGCGGCCGCGTTGAGCCCGACGTCGAGGCCGGCCTGTTCGGCGGCCTCGGCGAGCAGTTCGGCGGCGGTGCGGTAGTCGCGGCCGGGCAGCGACACCGACCGCTCGCCCCGCGCCCGCGTGTACACCTTGGCGGGGCGGCCGGCCCCCGGCCCCGAACGCCCCGAGAGGCGGCGGCTGCCGCTCTCCAGCAGCCCGGCCTCGGTCAGCCGGTCCAGATGGTGCGCGGCGAGCGTCCGCCCCACCCCGACCCCCTCGGCGGCCTCGTTGCGGCCCACCTCGCGGCCCTGCGCGACCACGTACTCGTAGAGGCGGCGGCGCACCGGGTCCTGCAGCACCACGATCGCATCGATGTCCTTCATCCAGGCATTCTAGTGACAACGCGGATAGGACATAGAAAGCCGGGAGGGTGGCGGTAGCCTGCTGCCGGGTTTCCCAGACCTCCGTGACCGGCGGAGGGACCCACAGCCGGGGGGCACAGCGTGCGCGTGCGCAGATTCGTCGTTCCCGTCCTCGCCCTGGTGGCGATCACGACGGGGTGTTCCTCGTCCGACGACGGGGGCAACGGGCAGCGGTTGACCGAACTGCGGAAGCTGTACTGCCAGGAGCTGGGCAGATGGCAGGACGCGTCCCGCGCCGAGGGCGCGAAGACGCCGGACAGCCCGGCGTACAGGAAGATCGGCCCGGCCGCCGAGAGCGTCTTCACCGCGGCACGCGCCCTCCGGGACGAGCACGTCACGGGAGGCCGCACCTTGCCCGAGGCGACCTCGCTGGCGGTCAAGCAGGGTGACTCCGAGTCCGAGGTCCACGTCACGGCGTACTGCGGCGATGCCGGTTTCGAGACGCTGGTCGGCTGACCGCGCCCGGCGTCCGGGTCCCGGGCTCGGGGTACGGTTCCGGCCGCGGAGGCTTCGGCGTGCCCGGCGGGAAGGGGTTCGTCGGGGGCGCGGGGCGGGGCTTCGACGGATCCAGCGGATCACCGGGGCCCGTCGGATCGTCCGGTTTCGGCGGGGTCGGCCGGGTCGGGGGCCCCGTCCGTGCGGCGTTCTCCATGGTCACACCAGCTCACGGGATCAGCTTCTCCAGCCGTCGGCGGGCGGCTCTCAGGGAGCGGCCGCGGGGCAGCTCCCGCTTCCAGGGGTCGTCGTCCTCCAGGCGGGCGTCGAAGCCCGTCAGCGTCCAGCGCCGCGGCGTGAGGTCGGGGGCGTCGAGTTCGCTCCAGCTCAGCGGGGTGGCGACCGGGGCGCCGGGACGGGCGCGGACGGCATAGGGCGTGACGGCGGTCTGGCCGTAGCCGTTGCGCTGGACGTCGAGGTAGAGCCGTCCCTTGCGGGCCTGCTTGCGCACCGCGGTGGTGAGCTGCTCCGGGTGCCGGGCGGCGAGGAGTTCGGCCACGTCGCCGGCGAACGCCCGTACCTCGTCGAAGGCGGTGCGGCGATCGAGCGGAACCACGACGTGCAGTCCGCGCGAGCCGGTGGTCATCAGGGCCGCCGGCAGGTCGAGCTCGTCGAGCAGCTCGCGCATGTGGGCGGCGGCCCGCCTCACCGGTTCGAAGTCGTCGCCGGGAGGATCGAGGTCGAAGACCAGGCGGTCGGGGTGGTCGGGCCGGTCCGCCTTGGACAGCCAGCGGTGCGGGGTGATGCACGCCTGATCGACCAGGTAGAGCAGCGAGGCCAGGTCGTCGCAGACCGGGTACGTGACGGTGCCGTCCTGCTTGGGCAGCTCCGCGCGGTGGATCCAGTCCGGGAAGTGGTCGGGGGTGTCCTTCTGCAGGAAACGCCCGGCGCCGATGCCGTCGGGGTAGCGCTCCAGCATCAAGGGGCGTCCGCGCAGGTGCGGCAGGATGCGCGGGCCGACCCGGCGGTAGTGGTCGGCGAGGTCGGCCTTGGTGATGCCGTCGTCGGGGAAGAGCTCCTTGCCCGCCCGCTTGATCTCGACGGTCCGGCCGCTCACGCGGATGTCGGTGGTGGTCATGGCGTGCCTCGCTCGCGGATGACGTCGGTGGGCCGCTCGTCGCCGCGCGGGCCCTGGTCCTGCCCCAGCCGGTCCGGGCGTCCGCGCGGCCCGCGCCGTCCGGCCGTGTCGGAGCCGGTGCCGCCCTCACCCGCGTACCGGCGCCGCTCGCCCCGGCGGTGGCCGACGGGCGGCGCGCCGCATCCGACCCGGATGCCGGTGGCCGGGGTCGTCGGCCCCTTCGGCCCGCCACCGTCACGGCGGATCGCGACGACACGGACGCCGTCGCGCGCGGACAGCATCCCGCCGGCGACGGTCCGGCGGTCGCCGGGCACGGCGGGCATCGGCCGCCGCGCACCCACGCCGGTGTCCGCGCTGCGCGGCCGTGCGCGCTCGGCCCCGGAGAGCCGGTCCGTCAGACTCATGCGGCCTCAGCCTCTCCCTCGTTCGTCTCCTCCTCCTCGGCGACCTTCTTCAGCGTCCGCCCGGTGCGCGCCGAGCGCGCCCGCCGGGGGTCGGGCGTACCGCCGCCTGCGCCGCGGCCGCGTCCGACCAGCAGCCACGCCTCCCGCTCCCCGTCGGCCCCCTGGCGGAACCGGGTGAGCGCCCAGTCGCCGTGCAGTTTGCGCCCCGCGAGGCGGAAGGAGGCGTGGCCGGCGTCGAGCGCCTCGGCGAAGGGGATCTCGTGGCCGCGTCTGTCGGTGCTGCGGTTCTCGTACCGGCCCTCGTCCCAGATGATCACCGTGCCGCCGCCGTACTCACCGGGTGCGATCGTCCCCTCGAAGTCGCGGTACTCCAGGGGGTGGTCCTCGGTGGGCATCGCCAGCCGCTTGTCGTGGGGATCGCCCGAGGGCCCCTTCGGCACCGACCAGGACATGAGCACCCCGTCCACCTCCAGGCGGAAGTCGAAGTGCATCGTGGTGGCGTCGTGGATCTGGACCACGAACACGGGCTCGCGCCCCTTCTCCCGGCCGCCCTCCCCCTCGGGTTCGCGCGTCCTGCGGAAGTCCCGCTTCCGCCGGTACTCCGTCAGCGTCTCGTCCGGTCCGGCCATCGCCATTCCTCCTCTCCAGCCCCCGCGACTACCCCGCGGATCCGGTGCCGACACGCCGGGTGTGACGGCCCCGATGCGGGGCGGCCGGGTGCCGACACGCCGGGTGTGACGGCCCCGATGCGGGGCAGCCGCCCCGAGAGAAGGCGAGGTGCGCGGGCCATGACCGGCGACACGATGACCTCCAGGCTGTTGTCCGAGTACGGCCGGACCTACGCACAGCAGGCGGGCATCACCCTGCGCGACACGCCCTCCCCGCTGTACCGGCTCCTCGTGCTCACGGTGCTCTGCTCGATCCGGATCAGCGCCGACACGGCCGTCGCGGCCGCCCGGGAGCTGTCCCGGGCGGGATTCCGGACGCCCCGGTCGATGGCCCGCTCCGGCTGGCAGGACCGCGTGGACGCCCTCGGCCGGGCCCACTACGTGCGGTACGACGAGAGCACCGCCACGGCCCTCGGCGACGGGGCGCGGCTCGTGCTCGAACGCTGGCACGGCGACCTCCGCCGGATGCGCGACGAGGCCGACGGCGACGCGGGCGCCCTGCGGGAGCTGCTCCAGGAGGTTCCGCGGATCGGCCCGGTCGGCGCGGACATCTTCTGCCGCGAGGCGCAGGCGGTCTGGCCGTGGCTGCGCCCGTACTTCGACGAGCGGGCGTGCGCGGTGGCGCGGGACCTCGGCCTGCCGCACACGCCGCGCGGTCTGGGGCGCCGGGTGCCCCCGGAGGACCACGCGAGGCTCGCCGCCGCGCTCGTCCGCGTCGGCCTCTCCAAGGACGCGGCACGGGAGCTGCAGGCCGCGTGACCCGTCGCCCCGACGGATCCTCTACGCCTCCCGCTCCCGGCGCGTCCCCGGGGAGGTCCGTGCGGCGTCCTCGTTCCGCAGGCGACGCCAGTCGCGCGGGGTGACGCCGTACGCGGCACGGAAGCGGCGGCCGAAGTGGCTGGGGCTGGAGAATCCGCAGCGGGCCGCGACCGCGGCGACGGGCAGTCCGGCGTGGCGCGGGGAGGCCAGCAGGCGGCAGGCCGACTCCAGCCTCTCGGTGATGACCCATTGTTCGAGCCGGATGCCGGCCCGCCCGAGGACCGCGTACAACTGGCGCCGGGAGATGGCGTGTTCGTGCGCGATGCGGTCGGGGGTGAGGTCGGGGTCGGTCAGGTGGCGGCGCACGTAGGCCATGATCCGGTGGGTGAGGGAATCGTCCATCGCGGCCCGGACGCGCCGGTCGTCCTCGCCGTGCGCCGCCGAGGTCAGCAGCGCCCGGACGAGTTCCGTGGTGGCGTTGCCGACGGCCGCCGCCCCGGGATCCGCCTCCAGGCGGCCGGGGTCCCGCCAGAGGGCGCGCAGGTGGGCCAGGAGCAGATCGTGCACGGGGCTGTCCCGCAGCCGTACGGAGGCGCGGACGACCGTGTCCACGGGCACTCCGAGGTGCTCCATGTCGACGGTGAGGGCCTGCGAGGCGCCTTCGCCGGACCAGCCGTAGCGGCGGGGCGTGAGCTCGTGGAAGACGGCGATGTCGTCCGGGCCGAGGAGGTAGCGTTCGCCGGCGTTCTCGGCGCGGTGGACGCCCCGGGTCTGGAGGGAGACCGAGACCACCGGGCGGTCGCGGTGCCACCGCACGTGCCGGGCCGTCCGCCGCACCTCGAATCCCGTACTCCGCATCTCGAACAGGTCCAGCGGCCCCACCCGGTACGCCTCGAACCGGGCGCGGATCCCGTCTTCCGATGCCTCGTGGACGACGTCGTTCGGCACCGACGTGTCGTTCAGGGCGTGGTGGAAGGCACCGGCCCGGTCCTCCGGCGCGAAGGCGTCCAGGTCCATCAGCAGCACGAGGTCCCCTCTTCTCCGAGCTCGTCGGATGCCCGCGGGCCTTCATTCTCCGGCAGGCGGCGGCCCCCGCAGGCGCGAACCGTGCACACAGGGGCAAGATCCCTGCACCCAGGAGCGACCCGGCCCGCGGGAACGCGCATAGCTTTCGGAACCGCCCCGCAGTGCGCGTGCGGGGTCGGCCCGGCGGACCCCCGCCGCCGTGCCGGACCGTCCCGAGCGAGAGGCGCCGGATCATGACCGACCGGATCCCGTCCACCCCCGCCAGCCCCGCCACCCCCGTCAGCCCTGCCACCCCCGTCACCCCCATCACCCCGGTCCTGGAACCGGCCGCGGCCGACTTCGCCCAGGCCACGGCCACGCCGCCGTTCCTCTTCCAGCTCCCCCCGGCCGAGGGCCGCAAGGCCGTCGACGAGGTCCAGTCCGGCCCGGTCGACCTGCCCGCCGTCGACGAGGAGTGGGTGACCGTGCCGGGCGGACCCACGGGCGAGGTCCGGGCCCGGATCGTGCGACCGGCGGGCGCCACGGGCCTGCTGCCGGTCCTCCTCTACCTCCACGGCGCGGGCTGGGTGTTCGGCAACGCCCACACCCACGACCGGCTGGTCCGCGAACTCGCCGTCGGTACGGGTGCGGCCGTCGTCTTCCCCGAGTACGCCCTCTCCCCCGAGCACCGCTACCCGGTGGCCGTCGAACAGAACTGGACCGCCGCCCGCTGGATCGTCACCGACGGCGCCGCCCACGGCCTGGACGCCTCCCGGATCGCCGTCGCGGGCGACTCCGTCGGCGGCAACATGAGCGCCGCGCTCACCCTGATGGCCAAGGAACGCGGCGGCCTCGACCTGCGCCACCAGGTGCTCTTCTACCCGGTCACCGACGCGTCCTTCGACACCGGCTCCTACCGGCAGTTCGCCGAGGGGTACTTCCTGCGCCGCGACGGCATGCGGTGGTTCTGGGACCAGTACACGACCGACGAGACCGCGCGCGCCCAGATCACCGCCTCCCCGCTGCGGGCCACCACCGAACAGCTCACCGGTCTGCCGCCCGCGCTCGTCGTCACCGCGGAGGCCGACGTCCTGCGCGACGAGGGCGAGGCGTACGCGAACAAGCTGCGCGCCGCCGGCGTGCCGGTGACGGCGGTCCGCTACCAGGGCGTCATCCACGACTTCGTGATGCTCAACGCCCTGCGCGGAACCCACGCGGCACAGTCGGCGATCGAACTCGCCATCAGCACGCTCCGGCGGGCCCTGGCCGACGCCTGACCGGGCGGCGACCGTCCGTCCGGCGGCGCACGGCGCTTCGCGTCGCCGCCTGGTGCCCCCCCTACCCGCCCCTCCCCCGAAACCCTCGCCGTCCACCCGACAAGGAGCGCCCCGTGACCTCCTCCTCCCACGCCCGCGATCTCGCGCAGATCGAACGGGCCAACGCCACCGACCGGATCCCGGTCGTCTTCATCCACGGCCTGTGGCTGCTCCCCACCAGCTGGGACCGCTGGGCCACCGTCTTCGAGGAGGCCGGGTTCGCCCCGGTCCTGCCCGGCTGGCCCGACGACCCGGACACGGTCGAGGAGGCCAACGCCCACCCGGAGGTGTTCGCCGGCAAGAGCGTGGGGCAGGTGGCCGACCACTTCTGCGACCTCATCGGCAGGCTGGACCGCAGGCCCGCCGTGATCGGTCACTCCTTCGGCGGCCTGATCACCCAGATCGTCGCCGGACGCGGCCTGTCCCAGGCGTCCGTCGCCATCGACCCCGCCCCGTTCCGCGGCGTACTGCCCCTGCCCCTCTCGTCCCTGCGGGCGGCGAGCGCGGTCCTGGGCAACCCGGCCAACCACCACCGGGCCGTCCCCCTGACGTTCGACCAGTTCCGGTACTCCTTCGCCAACGCCGTGAGCGAGGAGGAGGCCCGCGAGCTGTACGCGACCTTCGCCGTGCCGGCCTCGGGCGAGCCGCTGTTCCAGGCCGCGGCGGCCAACATCAACCCGTGGACCGAGGTCAAGGTGGACACCACCGCCGCCGGCCGCGGGCCGCTCCTCGTCATCTCGGGCGAGAAGGACCACACGGTCCCCTGGGCCATCGCCAACGCCTCCTACAAGAAGCAGGCGCGCAACGAGCACGCCGTCACCGAGATCACCGAGATCCCCGGCCGCGGGCACGCCCTGACGATCGACCACGGCTGGCGCGAGGTCGCCGACACCGCCCTCACGTTCGTCCGCCGCTTCGCCGACCCGGCGGCGTAGCTGCGGACGAACGCCCGGCGGGGTGGCGGCGGCGGACACACCCCCGCCGTCACCACTCGGCGACGAGCGGCGCGTCCGGCTCGTGTCGCCGCCAGGCTTCCGTGAGCCGCGTCAGGCGGGCGGGCGCCGCGATGCCCCGTACGGTCGCGATCCGGCCGTGGGCGAGGTCGAACGTGACCGAGCCGGTGACCCGGTCGTCGACGACGAACAGGATGGCGGGGCCGCCGTTGACCACCGCGTAGTGGATCGCGGGCGTGCCGCCGGCCAGCCGCCGCTTCGCGGGGGTCGGGGTGAAGCCGGCGCGCGCGATGGTGGCGATCCGCTCCGAGGTGTCGTACCGCAGCAGCTTCGCGGCCAGACCGGCGCCGTCGGAGATCGCGGTCGCGTCGTCGGTGAGCAGCGCCACCAGCCGCTCGGTGCGTCCGGAGGAGGCGGCGGCGAGGAACTCCTCGACGATCTTGCGGGCCGACGCCGGGTCGACCTCGTCGGTGTCGCGGCGGCGCTCGGCGGTGACGCGCCGCCGGGCGCGGTGGAGGTGCTGCTGGCTGGCCGACTCGGTGACGTCGAGGATCCCGGCGATCTCGGCGTGGCTGTACGAGAACGCCTCGCGCAGGACGTAGACGGCGCGTTCGAGCGGCGAGAGGCGTTCCATGAGGGTGAGCACCGCCAGGGAGACCGACTCGCGCTGGGCGAAGGTGTCGGCGGGGCCGAGCATGGGGTCGCCGTCGAGGAGCGGTTCGGGCAGCCAGGCGCCGGCGGTGCGTTCGCGGCGGGCGTGGGCCGAACGGAGCCGGTCCAGGCACAGGTTGGTGACGACCTTGGTCAGCCATGCCTCCGGCACCTTGATCAGCTGCCGGTCGGCGGCCTGCCAGTGCAGGAAGGCGTCCTGGACCGCGTCCTCGGCGTCGGTGGCGGAGCCGAGCAGACGGTAGGCCAGGGAGGCCAGCCGGTTGCGGCTGGCCTCGAACCGGCTGGTGTCGAAGCCGTCGACAGGGATGTGGGCCACGTGGATCACTCTAGGCTGCCCGGGCCGTCACACAACGGCCTTCTCCGCGGCGGCCGGTGACGCGACCGCCATTGCCACCCGGTGGCTGCGCCGGGGGAGGCCGAACGTCGGGTGCGAGGTGGCCCACAGCGACATCCGGACGATGCCGGCCTTGACCCGCGCGGCCTTCCGCCCGCCCACGTACGAGTTCTTGGCCAGCCCCTCGCCGTCGACCAACTGCAGGATCCCGTCCTGCCGCCCGAGGCTGATGTGGTTGGCCACGTAGGCCAGCTTGGCGTGGGCGACCTTGCCGCCGCTCAGCCCTCCCACGATCGCCTTCACGGCCTGCATGCCGGTCGCGCCGGCGGTCGCGCAGGACATCGGCAGCGGCAGGCCGTTGTCGCCGAGGGCGTACACGCTGTCGCCGACGGCGTAGACGTCGGGGTGCGAGACCGACCTCATGGTGCGGTCGACGACGATCTGGCCGTGCTCGGTGACCTGCAGCCCGGCGGCGGCCGCGAGGGGGCCGACCGCGAACCCGGCCGTCCACACCGTCGCGTCGGCCGCCAGGACGGTGCCGTCCGCGCACCGCACCCGAGCCGCCTCGACGGCCTCGACCTCGGTGTGCTCCCTGACCGTGATGCGCAGCCGGTCGCACGCCCGCCGCAGGTGGTCGCGCGCTCCGGCGGAGAGCCGGGCGCCCAGCTCGCCGCGGGCGATCAGCGTCACGGACAGGGCGGGGCGGGACTCGGCGATCTCGGTGGCGGTCTCGATCCCCGTCAGCCCGTCACCGACGACGACCACGTTCCCCTCCCCGCCCCGTGCCTCGAGCGTCTCCAGCCGCGCGCGCAGCCGCAGCGCGGACGGACGTCCGCTGACGTCGAAGGCGTGCTCGGCGACACCCGGCACTCCGTGGACGGCGAAGTGGCTGCCGAGGGCGTAGACCAGCGTGTCGTAGTCGAGTTCGCCGCCTCCGTCGGCGTCGGCGACGGTGACGGCCCGGCGCTCGGGGTCGATGCCGGTGACGCGGCCGAGGCGCAGCCGCACCTGCGTGCCCGCGAAGACATCGGTGAGCTGCGGGGCGTCGATCTCCTGTCCGGCGGCCAGCTGGTGCAGCCGGAGCCGCTGGACGAAGTCCGGCTCGGCGTTGACGACGGTGATCTCGGCGTCCTGCGGGGACAGCCGGCGGGCCAGGGTCCCGGCGACGTGAGAACCGGCGTAACCGGCGCCGAGGACGACGATGCGGTGCTTCATGAGGGTCACTCCTGTCGGTTGATTCGTTCCCGACGGTTGAGCGGGACAGCACCCCGATCCCTGACAGAACTCGGATGTGATACAGGTCACACTCGCCGAGCGTCGATCCCCGGCCCCCGCCGGCCGGAACTGCAAGAATGATCATTCCCTGCGAGGTTCGAGCCGCCGACGGGATCCAGGATGAGCGCACAGCCCCCACGCCCCACCCCGCCGAGCACGGCGTTCCTCGCCTCCCGCGCCCTCATCCGCGAGCAACAGCTCACCCCCGCCGAGCGAGCCGCGCGCGACAGCGTCGCGCCGCCCAGGATCCGCGGCGAGGCCCCCGCCGAGCGGATCGCCCCGTTCGGCCCCGTGCTGGAGGCAGCGGGCTGGAAGGTCGAGACGACCGTCCACCCGCTCCGCGCCCGTCTGGAGGCGTTCCACTCCTCCGGAGCCGTCGTCATGATCACGTCGGACGTCCGGAGCTCCAAGCGCGGCGGGGTCCGCGCGTACTTCCTCCGCCGGCCGGGAGTCGGCTGGTGGCGGCGCCTGCGCACCGCCGACCTCCCCTACTTCGCCGAACACGCCGACCTGCCCCCGGGCACCCCCGAGCAACCCCTGGTCGGCACCAGCAAATGCCGCTGCGGCAAGGTCCAGCACCCGACGGCCGCACGCGCGGCGGCGGCCCTGGAGGACGTGACCACCGTCCGAGCCGCCCAGCCGGACACCCGGCCCCCCGAGACCCGCTCCTACCGCTGCGAAGCCGACGACCGCGTCTGGCACCTCACCAGCAAGCCCACCGGCTACACCCACCCCACCCCCCTCGCCGACGCATTCCCCCACCCCCGCCCCGACCGCCCCAAGGAACCCGCCCCGGCCGAGCCGCGGCCGGACCAGGGCCCACCCGACCGAGCGTGAGGCTCCGGACCGACCTGATCGCCTGCGACCTTCCACGGCCGCCTGCTTCCGGGGCCGCCTTCGGCCTTCCGTGGCCGCCCTCGACCTTCCACGGCCGCCCTCGGTTTTCCGGGGCCCGACCGCCGCACGGAACCCCAGGGCCCTGCGAAGATCACACCATGCCCACCTCGTTCCGCATCGACCGCGTCTTCGGCGACCGCCCCTTCGCAGAAGTCGGCGAGCCCGTCCTCACCGTCGACGACGAGAGCCGTGGCCTGATGGCCGTGGCAGGCAGGCACCTGCCGGTCGCCGGGGTGCCGGACTTCGGCTTCGTCGCGCCGGTCGGCGTCTACGGCACCGACGATCTGGCCTGCAGGGCCCTTCTCCGTGCCCGCCATCCCGTGCATGCCATGGCGTTCCATCCGACCCTGCCCCTCCTCACCGTGGGTTCCGGCGCCTACGACGGCGGCTACTTCTTCGAGGGAGAGCTGCTCCTCCTGGACCTGGAGACGGGGAGGACCACCTCACTCATCGAGCACCCGCTGGGCCGTCAGGTCCTGGGCCTGGAATGGCTCGACGAGCACGAACTGCGCGTGCTGATGGCGCCGTACGACGACTGGCAGGACGAGGCCGCCAGGCGCGAGGGCCACCTCGCGGTGATACGTCGGCCCGACTGGACGGCCGTACCGCCCCGGTCGATCGGCGCGGGCGACCTGGCCGGACCACGCGTGACCGCTCCGCGCGAAGACCGCCGGGAGGAGGCCCGCCGGACGCTCTCCGGCCTGAGCGCCGCCTGGAACCCGCGACGCAACGTGCGCGCGGTCGAGGAGCTTTCCGACGGCAGGATCGTGGCGACGCTCGACGGCGTCCGGTTGGAGTGCTGGCTGCCCTCGGGACGGCGGCAGTGGGCCGTCCCGGACCGCGACGGCGACGGCGACGGCGACGGCGACGGCGGGCGTGACATCGTCGTCGCCCCCGACGAGCGAACCGCCTGGGTCGGTCTGCACGGGCCTCCGTCCCAGGATCGGGCCCGTCCCGTGGTCCGGCTCGCGCTGCACGACGGGGCACAGCTCGACCACCTCGCCCCCTCCACCGCGGCGTCCCTCGTACGGAGTGCCGACGGCCTGCCCGCCCTCGCGCCGGCCGGGGCGAACGGTGAGCGGAGCAGGTTGCGCATCCGGCGCGGCAGCCGGATCTACTTCCGGGAGACCGCCGAAGGGAAGAGCCGGCGGCGGGACGGGCGTCGCGAAGTCCGGCTGGTGGCAGTGGACCTCGGGGCCGTACCGGATGCCGGACGTCCGCGTGAGCCGGAACGGTCGGACACCCGCCACGTGTCCCCCTACTCCTGGGAGCCGGGTGAGACGCACTTCGCCGGACCCGGCGTGGAGACCGCCGACGGCGACCTGATCCACGCCGGGACCGTCCACGACGGCCGCGGACTGCAGCCGGGCGGTTCCTTCGTCGTCCGGCGCACGGTGGGCGGTGAACGGCCCGCCTGGGACTTCAGGACCGACCGGAAGGCCACGGACCTCGACCTCGACCTCGACCACGGCACCGGCACCGGCACCGGCACCGTCTACGTCACGTACGACGACGGCGAGATCGTGGCGCTCGATCCGCAGGACGGCAGCGTCCGCCGCCGTCGGCACCTGACCGTCGCCGGAGTGCCTGTCGTCGCCAGCGCCCTCACCGTCGCCGGACCCGGCCGGCTGCTCCTCGGCACCACCGACGGTCGCGTCCTGGTCTGCACCACCCCCGCTCCCCTCCCCTCTCCTCCCGCTCACCCTTCCCCCGCATATCAAACTGATGATCGAAATCAGGAACGGATGTGACTATGATCGTCCGCAGCAAGGCCGTAGCGCAGAGGTCGTCGCGCCCACGCATCGAGCTGGAGGACGTCGGTTCGAATCCGACCGGTCTTGCGCCTTCTTGATGTCGACGCGGACGCCGGCCCCCGGCGGAGGACCGGTGGAGTGGTGATGAACCAGCCGACAACGCCCGTACGCTGCCCCGCGATCGAGCACCCCGACCTACCGCTCGCCGACCCCGCGCTGCTCGCACCCCTGGTGGCCCGGCTCGCCGACGCACGGCCCGTCGACGCCGACGAGGCGTTCCCGCTCGGCACGTTGCGCGCCGACGGCCGGGTGGACCTGTGCAAGCAGGGGCTCGGTCCCGACGGAGCGGCGCACCTGCTGCCGGCGGCCGCCGGCTCCCCGCACGCCGCGCACCTGCTGCTCGGCACCAACTCCCTCGGCGACGAAGGCGCCCGGTCCGTCGCCGACGTCCTGACCGCCGCACAGGACACCGGCACGGCCCACGGCCTCCGCACCCTGTACCTCGGCTGCAACCGCATCGGCCCGGACGGCGTGACCGCCCTCGCCGACGCGCTCGCCGAGGACACCACCGTGCGCGCCCTGTGGCTCAAGCGGAACCCGGTCACGGCGACCGGCGCCCGCACCCTCGCCGGGCTGCTGCGCCGCAACAGCACGCTGCGCACCCTCGACCTCGTCAACTCCGGGATCGGACCGGAGGGCGTACGGCTCCTCCTCGACGCCCTCCTGGACCGCGCGGCCCCGCTCGAACGGCTCTTCCTCGGGGGCAACGGCCTGACGGCCGCCGACGCCCCGCTGCTCGCCGCCCTCCTGCGCGACGCCGGCGTCCGCGAGCTCTACCTGCCGGCCAACCACCTCGGCGACGAGGGCACCGCCGTGCTGGCCGCCGCCACCGACCCGGCCCGGCCCGTACGACTCGGCCTGGGCGGCAACGGCATCGGCCCCGACGGCGCCCGCGCCCTCGCCGACGCCCTCGGCGGCATCGAGATCCTCGACCTCGGCCGGGCCATGTCCGAACGCAGCCTCGGCTCACCGGCCAACACCACCGGCGACGACGGCGCCCGCGCGCTGGCCGCCGCCCTGCCCGGAAGCCCGCTGCGCCGCCTCGAACTGCGCCACACCGGCATCACCGGCCGCGGCGCCAAGAGCCTCCTCGCCTCACTCCCCGCAGGGCACCGCCTCGAATACGTGGGCCTCGGCCCGGGCACGCCCCGCCGCCTCAAGCGGTCCTTCGCCGAACGGCTGCGGCCCGCCCGGCCGACCCACCCCGACCTGCGGGCGATCGGGAGCCTGTACCGATGACGACACGCCCGGTCCTGCCCGGCGGCCTCTCCCCCGAGGACCTCTCCTCCTGGGCCCGCGTCCGCCGCTACGCCGTACCCCGCTGGATGATCGAACGCGCCACGGAGGCCCGCGAGTCCGGCGACTGGCGCGCGGCCTGCGCCGCGGCCGCCGTCGACGTGCCCGACGACCTCGACCCCGAGCGGATCGCCGACCGGTACGGCGCCGAGGTCGCCGCCCAGGTCGCCGACGACCTGCGGCACCTCGCGCCCGACCTGCTGCGCTGGCACCTTCCGCGCACCCTCGGCGGCCACACCACCCTCGCCCCCTACCGCCGCGTCGTCCTCGCCGCGTACGGCAGCCCGGGCCCCGTCCTGTCGCTGACCAACACCCCGATGGTGGCCGGACCGCAGCGCCTCCGCCTGCACTTCGGCCCCTCCGCCGAGGGCGACACGCTCCACGGACTGCGGTACGTCACGGAGGACTGGACCGCCGCCCGCCGCTTCTGGGACGCCCGCCGCACCGGCGAGCTGCGCTGGAGCGCCGGCGCCGTGGACGCCGTCGCCCTCGGAGGCCCGACCGGCGGCACGGCCGAAGGCCTCTCCGACGGCACCGTCGGCTCACGCGTCGCCGGTCCCCCCGCCCGCCTGCCGTTCCTGCACCTCGACGGTACGCCCCTCACTCCCGAGGAGCTGCCGGACGAGGCCCCCGGCAGCGGCGCCGGCCCGGCCGCCCTCGCGGAATGGATCGCGGTCCTCCAGGCCCGCGGCGAGCACACCGAGGCGTACGCCGCCTCCGGACTCGGCCTCGACCTCACTCCCCCGCCCCGGGGCCCGCGTTCCTACCGGCAGCTCGACGTCGCCGGGCTCACCTCGTTCATCGCCCCGGACCTCACCCGCCTGGCGCACGAGACCCGTCTCCTCGCCCGCGCCGGCCGCGGGTCGCGCCACCGCCTCGACCTGGAGTGGCGCGGTCACCTGCGGGTCGAGCTGGACCCGTCCGACCCCGACGGCGCCCCGCCGCGCGTCTCCGGCCACGACCGCGGCCAGGAGGCCGGGATCCCGCGCCTCCCCTCGTACGTCTGGCAGCGGCTGCCCGACATCGGCCTGCTGCGGGCCGGCCGGATCCGGCCCGAGGAACTGCACCCGCTGGTCGTCGCCGCCCTGTTCCCGCACCTGGGACCCGCGTCCGGCCCGCCCGCCCCGCGTACGCCGGAGCCCGTCAGGGTCCGCTGCGGCGGGATCTGGCACGAGGTCGTCCAGCGCGACGGCGTCCTGGCGGGCCCGCACACCGAACAGGAACGGCAGCGCGAACTGGCGCTGCGCGCCTTCGGCGGCACCATCAGTGGCTGCTTCGCCGCGCAGGCGGCGTGGACCAGCGGCCAGGGACGGCTGCCGCGCGCGCTGCGGGAGCAGCGGAACGCGCTGTTCCTGCACGCCCAGCACGGTGACACGCCCGCCGTACTGGCGCTGCTCGACGCCGGTACGGACCCCTACGTCCGCGACCTCAAGGGACGCGGTCTGCTGCACGTCCTCCACCTGCTCGACCACCGGCAGCTGCTGCCGCGGCTGCTGGCCGCCGGACTGGACCTGGAGGCGAAGGACAAGGCGGACCGCACCCCGCTCCAGAGCGCCGTCCACGAGGGCGGTTCCGTCGACCTGGTCAGGGAGCTGCTGGCCGCCGGCGCCAGGATCGACGTCACCGACGAGATGGAGCTGTCCCTCGCCCAGGCGATCCGCCGCTACGAGCGGACCGACCTCATGTTCCTCCGCCGCCGCGTGCTGCGGGAGCATCCGGGCCTCGGCTCCGACTGGTTCGACGCCCACATGGACGAGCGGTCCTCCTCCAAGGTCGACTGGAACGCGGAGGAGGACCCGGCGGACGACAAGGAGATCCACCCATGACCGCATCCACCTCCGCATCCACCTCCGCGTCCACGTCCCCGCCGACGTCCCCGCCGGTGTCCGCTCTCGCGGCCGCCGACGCCCTCAACGCCCGCCTGAGCGTCACCCGAACCGAACCGGCCGACAACCCCCAACTGGAGGCTTTGGCCCTGGCGGTGACGGCCAATCAGCCCGTCCTCCTCTGGGGTGAGCCCGGCATCGGCAAGTCCGCCGGCATGGAGCAGCTCGCCGCCGCGCTCGGCGTGCACCTGGAGACGGTCGTCGCCAGCGTCCACGAACCGTCCGACTTCGCCGGCCTGCCGATCGTCGGCGACGACCCGGCCGCCTCGGGCGTGCCCATGGCGCCGCCGGACTGGGCCGTCCGGCTCGCCCGTACGGGGCACGGCCTGCTGTTCTTCGACGAGCTGTCCTCGGCGCCGCCGGCCGTGCAGGCCGCGCTGCTGCGGGTGGTGCTCGAACGCCGGGTCGGCAGCCTGGCGCTCCCCGCGTCGGTACGGATCGTCGCCGCCGCCAACCCGCCCTCCAGCGCCGCCGACGGCTGGCACCTGAGCCCGCCCCTCGCCAACCGCTTCGTCCACCTCGACTGGACGCACGACCCGCGCACGGTGGCCCGCGGCATGGCCGGCACCTGGCCCGAGACCGCCCTGCCGACGGTGGAACCGGGCCGGGTGTCCGGAGCGGTCGCCCGCGCCCGGGGCGTCATCAGCGGCTTCCTGACCGCCCGCCCCGGCCTGGCGCACCACCTGCCGAAGGAGGCCGAGGGCCGAGGCCGCGCCTGGCCCTCACCGCGTACCTGGGAGATGGCGCTGCGCCTCCTCGCCACCGGGTACGCGTCGGGCGCCGGGCGCGAGGCACGTGCCACGGCCCTGATGGGCGCCGTCGGCGAGGCGGCCGGCATCGAGCTCCTCGCCTACCTGGAGAACCTCGACCTGCCCGACCCGGACCGGGTGCTCGCCGACCCGTCGGCCTTCGCGCTGCCCGAACGCGGCGACCGCCAGCTGGCGTTCCTCATCGCCGTGGTCGCCGCCGTACAGAGCGAGCCGACCCGTCCGCGCTGGGAGGCGGGCTGGGAGGTCCTCGCCAAGGCCGTGGACGCCGGAGTGCCCGACGTGGCGGCGCGGGCGGCCCGCGACCTCGCCGCGATGCGCGAGCCCGACTGGCCCATCCCGCCCGGCATCGACGCCT
This sequence comes from Streptomyces sp. NPDC058955, assembly GCF_042741435.1. NCBI lineage: Bacteria > Bacillati > Actinomycetota > Actinomycetes > Kitasatosporales > Streptomycetaceae > Streptomyces > Streptomyces sp. NPDC058955. The sequence goes on from NZ_JBHYKM010000010.1 coordinate 100,249, forward strand.
TCCTCGAACTGCTCCAGCTCGCCGGCGCCCTCCCGGGCGCGCGCTGACCGGCCGCCACGCCATGACCCCGCACCCCGCACCGGCCGACGGCTCCGCCCGACTCGACCGCGCCAAGCTGCTGGCCGCGCGCTACAAGGCGGCGGAGGCGCGCCCGTACCTCGCCTCCGCCCTGTACGCCCTGACCGTCGTCCCGTCGGAGCAGGTGCGCACGATGGCGGTGGACCGGTACTGGCGCTGCTACGTCGCGCCCGCCTTCGTCGACGCGACCGGCGTCGAGGAGCTGGCCGGCGTGTGGATCCACGAGGCGGCCCACCTCCTGCGCGACCATCACGGCCGCGCCGACCAGCTGCCCGCCGCCGACCAGCGCGACCGGCTGCGCGTCAACATCGCCCAGGACTGCGAGATCAACGACGACCTCGTCGCCGACGGACTGCGGCTGCCCCCGGGACGCATGGAGCCGCGCCTGTTCGACCTGCCGACGGGCCGACTCTTCGAGGAGTACCTGCGCGACATCCCGCCCTCCTGCCCCCACGAGCTGGACTGCGGCTCCGGGGCGCACGGCGTCCCCGCGCCGTGGGACCTGGGCGAGCAGGGCTCCGCCGGCACCACCGGCCTGGGCCCGGTGGAAGCCGAGGCCCTGCGCCGCCAGACCGCCCAGGCCATCCGCGCCCACGTACGCTCCCGGGGCACGATCGCCGCGGGCTGGCAGCGCTGGGCGGAGGAGGTCCTGGAGCCCACCGTCGACTGGCGCAAGGCCCTCACCGGCGCGGTCCGCGAGGCGGCGGCCTGGGCGGGCGGCGCGGTCGACTACACCTACCGCCGCCCCTCACGCCGCACCCCGGCCCTCGGCGGCCGCGTGGTCCTGCCCACCCTCCGCCGCCCGCTGCCCCGCGTCGCCATCGTGGTCGACACCTCCGGCTCCATGACCGAGGACGACCTGGCAGCCGCCCTCGCCGAGGTCTCCGGCGTACTCCGCGAAGTAGGCGTCGGCGGCAACCGCGTCACCGTCCTCGCCTGCGACGCGGACGTCCACGCCGTCGCCCGGGTGACCACCGTGGACCAGGTCGAACTGGCGGGCGGCGGCGGCACGGACATGACCGTCGGCATCCGTACGGCCCTGGCCGCCCCCGACCCGCCGAACATCATCGTGGTCCTCACCGACGGCTACACCCCCTGGCCCCCGGAACCCCTCACCGCCCGCCTGATCGCCGCCCTCATAGGCCCGAACGCCCCCGAGCCCCCACCCTGGGCGGAAACGATCAGAATCCCCCCACGCCCCTGACATCCCCCACGGAGGCGAACACCGCCCGACTGAAGGCGGCCGGCGGCACGTACCCGTGCGCCTCGACATAGTGGGCGATCAACTCGGGCGCCGCATAAGCGACCTCCCCACCCCTCACCCACACCTCGGCACTCCCCACCGCCACCCCGTCCCGCCGCCCGAACATCCGCGAGCGACAGAACGGGCAAGGGTGAAGCCCACGTGTCTGCCGAGCCCGATGCGTCACGGCCATCCCCCGCAACACCAAAGCCAGCCCCTCAGGAGCCACCCCCCGGCGAAACCCCCGCCCCCACCCGAGCCACCCCACATTCACCACCGAAACCCCAGGCCATCGCCCAGCGACCTCCCCCACCGCCTGCTCCCCGCCATACCTGTAAGGCGTCAAGTCCGCGTAGTACGTCACCCACTCTCCCTACCACCCACGAACGAGCTCATCAACGCCGGGCCTACCTGGTCGGGCGACGTCTGGAGCAGGTCATCGCCTGGTGGCACCGGTACGCACCAGAGGCCCCGTCCGGCCCGCTGGACGTGTGACTGATCGACAGCGAGGCAGGAGCCACGCACATCACGACCGGTTCGGACTGGTGCTTGATCGTGGAGGCGCGGGCTTGGCCTGCTGGGCAGACAAGGGCTATCAGGTCGCCGCTGGGACGGTCCGAGTACCCTTCCGCGGCAGGTGGGAGCGGCTTCCGACAGGTCAGCGAACCGTCCATCTGTCCCATGCGCGTATCCGTGCAGTGGACGAGCAGGCCATAGCCGCCCTGAAGCAGTGGCGCCTGCTGCGGAAGCTCCGGTGCAGCACGACCCATAGTACCGCCACAGTGAAGGCCGTCCTGGTCCTCCACCTCGCTACTTCGGATTGAGCTCAGCCAGCGGCATTCACCAGAGCGGTCAGTTCGGCCTTGGTGGTCCCGACCGGAACGCGCACGTCGAAGGTGTACCCCTCATCGCAGAACACCAGGTCAAGGTGCATGGGTGTCAGCCCGCGGAAGGCCGTCGCCAACCAGATCGCATCCTCCTCCCACGCATCCACGTACAGACAGGTGCCGTCTTCATGGAGATAAGCCTCACCCGGGCCGTTCTCCGACTCGAACTCCCAGATAAGACTGCGTACTGCACTACGGGCCGACGAATCGATCTCGACTTCAGCCCACCGAGCACGGATCGCCTCCGTCAGCGCACCTCGATCGATGTGCCATCCGCCAGCATCCCCCTCGACCAGCACTATGAACTTCATGAGCAGGATCTATATCAGACGCCCATGACAATGGCGCTGGCCGGCGGTTGCCCCGCCGGCTCCGGCCACTGGGTCCCGCAGAACGCAGAAAAGCCCCGCACCAGAAGGTGCGGGGCTTTCCCACAATGATTGTTCGGCGGCGTCCTACTCTCCCACAGGGTCCCCCCTGCAGTACCATCGGCGCTGAAAGGCTTAGCTTCCGGGTTCGGAATGTAACCGGGCGTTTCCCTAACGCTATGACCACCGAAACACTATGAAGTTGAACTCAAGCCGGAACTTGGCGAGTTCGTTACTTCAGAACTAACACAGTGGACGCGAGCAACTGAGGACAAGCCCTCGGCCTATTAGTACCGGTCAGCTCCACCCATTACTGGGCTTCCACATCCGGCCTATCAACCCAGTCGTCTACTGGGAGCCTTACCCTCTCA
>NZ_JBHYKM010000011.1:0-24023 GCF_042741435.1 Streptomyces sp. NPDC058955
GCTGTCACTCATACGGCGACCACCGAGATATACACTTGGACTTTGGTCGGCAGCGACAGTTGTGTATAAGAGACCGGGACAACGGTTCGATTCCGTTAAAGGGCTCAGCGCGACGGCCCCCGCCATTGGGGGGGGGCCTTCTTGCGTTTGTGGCGCGAAAGCGTGAAGGCGGGAAGTGCGGCCGGCGTCTCCTCCCCCGGAGATGCCGGCCGCACCGGGTCAGCTGGGGTCCGGTTCCTGCAGGCGCATCGTCAGGATGGCCATGTCGTCCGAGGCGGGGGCGTGGGCGAAGCGTTCGACCGCGCGGAGGATGCGGCCGCCGACGGCGCCGGCCGTCAGGCCCGTACAGGTCCTGAGGGCGTCGGCGAGGCCGTCGTCGCCCAGCATGCGGGTGCCCTCGCGGCGCTCGGTGACGCCGTCCGTGACGCAGAGGAGGACGTCGCCCGGGTCGAGCGTGAAGGTCTCCTCGTACAGCTCCAGGTCCTCCAGCACGCCCAGCAGCGGCTGGGGTTCGGCGGCCGGGGTGACCGTGCCGTCGGGGCGGAGGCGCAGCGGGAGCGGGTGGCCCGCGCAGACGACCCTCAGGATCGCCGAGCCGTCGGGCTGCGGGCGCAGCTCGCCGTACAGGAGGGTCAGGAAGCGGCTGCGGGCGCCCTCGTCGAGGATGGCCGCGTTCAGGCGCTCCAGGACGGCGGGGCCGCCGAAGCCCTCGCGGGCCAGCAGGCGCAGGGCGTGCCGGGCCAGGCCCGTCACGGCCGCGGCCTCCGGGCCCGTACCGCAGACGTCGCCGATGGCGAAGCCGTACACGTCGTCCCGGATCGGGAAGACGTCGTAGAAGTCGCCGCCGACCTCGTTCCCCTCGCCGGCCGCGCGGTAGATCACGTCCACCTCGACGCCGGGGATCTTGGGGAGCTCGGGCGGCAGGAGGCTGCGCTGGAGGGACTGGCTGATGGCGTTGCGCTCGGAGTACAGGCGCGCGTTGTCCAGGGCCAGGGCGGCCCGGCGCGAGAGGTCCTCGGCGAGCTCCAGGATCTCCTGGCGGAAGTGGTCCTCGGCCGGGCGGCCCAGGGTCAGCATGCCGATCACCCGGTTGCGGGCGACCAGCGGCAGGACGACCGTCTCGCCGGCGACCGCGCCGGCCGTGGCCAGCGCGGTGTCGATGCCGGAGGAGAGCGGGCTGCCCAGGTTCTCCAGCTCGCGGGCCGAGGCGGCCAGCGCGGCCCGGTGGGCGGCGTCGCCCGGGGCCGTCCACAGCCGGGCGCCGGGGGACGGCACCGGGTCGGGCGGGGCGATGGAGTGCAGCAGGGCCTTCAGGCCGTCGATGCGGTCCTCGTCCTCGTGGAGCACGTACGAGAGGTACGGGTCGGAGGCCGGGTCGGCGATCGTGTAGACCGCGCACCAGGTGGCCAGGGTCGGGACCGTCATCTGGGCCATCAGGGCCAGGGTCTGGTCGCGGTCGAGGGTGCCGGCCAGCAGGTCGGACGCCTCGACGAGGAAGCTGAGGGAGCCGCGGCGGAGGCGTTCCAGCTCGCCCAGCCGGGCGGACTCCACGGCCAGGGCGATGCGGTCGGCGGCGAACTGGAGACGGAGGGCCTCCTCGTTCGAGTAGCGGTTCGCTGCCTCGGCGGCGACGCCCAGGGAGCCGGTGAGGCGGCCCTCCACCTTCAGCGGGACGGTGACCACCGAGCGCATGCCGGTGCCTTCGAGGAGGGGCACGGCGCCGGGGACGGCGGCCAGGTCCTCGTGGACCGCGGGCATGCGGGCGGAGCCGTAGCGGCTGGCGCCGGTCTCCACCGGGACGCGGGCGAAGCGCTGGCGGGCCGCCGGGAGGCCGGTCGTCGCCCGGACCTCCAGCTCCGTCTCGTCGTCCGTGGCCAGCAGGAGGAAGGCGGCGTCGCCGTCCAGCATGTCCCGGGCCCGCTCCACCGTGCGCTGCAGCAGGCCGTCCAGGTCGTCGGGGGCGGGGGAGCCGATGAAGACCTCGAAGGGGTCCGTGCTGCGGCTCTCCGCGCCGGGGTCGGCGGCCGGTCGCTGCGGGGTCTGGAGGACCGCCCGCTCGTCCTCCCGCACCAGGAGGCAGACCGTCGACGGGTCGCCCGCCGCGTCACGGACGCGCAGGTGGGAGGCGTACACGGGAATCACGCGGCCGTCGGCGCGGCGGAGCCCGTAGCTGCCCTCCCAGCGGGAGAGGCGGAGGGCCTCGACCAGGCCGGTGCCGATGCCCGGGGTGTGCGGCCAGGCGGCGAGGTCGCCCAGGGGCTTGCCGGTGACCTGCTCGGGGGCGTACCCGAAGAGTTCCTCGGCGTCCTCGTTCCAGGAGGTGATGGCGCCGCCGCGGTCGATCTGGACGACGGCGACGCGGACCCGGCTGTCGGCGACCGGGAGGAGGGCGTCGGGGAGGATCGGGCCGGCCGAGCGGGTGCCGACCGGGCGCTGGGGGAGGTCCAGGTGGAACCAGACGTGCTTGCGGGTGGGGGAGTAGTCGACGCCCCAGCGGTCGGCGAGGGCGGCGCAGAGGAGCAGGCCGCGGCCGTTCTCGCGGTCCGGGCTCGCGATCGTGCGGCCGCTCTGGACCGGGATCTCGCGCTCCGGGTAGCGGTCGGCGACCTCGACGCGGATGCTGTCCTCGGAGCGCAGGCAGAGGACCTCCGCGGCGGTTCCGGCGTGCACCACGGCGTTGGTGACCAGCTCGCTCGTGAGGACGACGGCGTCGTCCACGAGCTCCGGGTGCCCCCAGCCCTGGAGGGTGTCCCGGACGAAGGCCCGGGCGGCGGCGACGGACCGTCCGACGGGGTCGAAGGTGGCAGTCGCCCGCGCGGTGATCACAGCACTCCTCGTACGCGTCTCGACGCCCGGCTCCGCCATGCTCGGTCTGCCCCTCCCGCTGCCCGGTGGTCGTACGCGCTCCACACCGCCCCCGCCGGGCGGACCGGGGCGGCTGGACAGCCGGATGCCAGGTTACTTACCTTCACCGTCCCCGCGGATGCCGGTCCGCGCTGTTTCCGCCCTCAGGGGGTGGGGACCTTGTGCGAAGCTGCCGAACTGTTATCGCCTGGTTCGGTCGCGGTGAAACACTGGGAATGCTTCGGTGGGAGCCGGAGCGGAACGGTCGAACCCCTTTCGGGAGGGACACGGTGGAGTCTGGCACGGCGGCGCGACGGGGCGGCGGCAGCGGCACGCGCGCGAGGGGCGGGCGTTCCCGTGGGGGGACGGTGCAGGTGGACGTGGCCGCGCTGGAGCGGTTGCTGTCCGCGCTCGTGTCGATGCGCGACGGGAACCTGCGGCGGCGGCTGACCGTCTCCGGCGACGGGGTGATGGCCGAGATCGCGGCCGTCTTCAACGAGGTCGCGGACCGGCAGATGCACGTCACCGGCGAGCTGTCGCGGGTGCGGCGGGTGGTCGGGCGCGAGGGCAAGCTGTCCGAGCGCCTGGAGGCCGGGGCGACCGAGGGGGCCTGGGCGGCGGCCATCGAGGCGGCCAACGCGCTCGTCGACGATCTGGCGCGGCCGGTGTCCGAGGTGAGCCGGGTGCTGACGGCGGTCGCCGAGGGCGACCTCGAACAGCGGATGGACCTGCGTTCGGAGGGTTCCGACGGGACGGTGCGGCCGCTGCGCGGGGAGTTCCTGAAGGTCGCGCGGACCGTCAACCACCTCGTGGACCAGCTGTCGGTCTTCGCGTCCGAGGTGACCCGGGTGGCCGTCGAGGTGGGCACCGAGGGCATCCTCGGCGGGCAGGCGCACGTCCGGGGCGTGTCCGGGTCGTGGAAGGACCTCACGGACTCCGTCAACACCATGGCGAACCAGCTGACGGCACAGGTGCGGGACATCGCGCTGGTGACGACGGCGGTGGCGAACGGCGATCTGTCGCAGAAGGTCACGGCGAACGTGGCCGGCGAGATGCTGTCGCTGAAGAACACCGTGAACACGATGGTGGACCAGCTGTCGTCGTTCTCGTCCGAGGTGACCCGGGTGGCCCGCGAGGTGGGTACGGAGGGCGAGCTCGGCGGTCAGGCCGAGGTCGCCGGGGTCGCGGGCGTGTGGAAGGACCTGACCGACTCCGTCAACACGATGGCGGGCAACCTCACCAATCAGGTGAGAGGGATCGCGGAGGTGACGACGGCGGTCGCCAACGGCGACCTGTCGCAGAAGGTCACCGTGAGCGCGCGCGGCGAGATCGCCCAACTCGCCGACACCATCAACCAGATGACGGAGACGCTGCGGACCTTCGCCGACGAGGTGACCCGGGTGTCGGGCGAGGTCGGCGCCGAGGGTCTGCTCGGCGGTCAGGCGCAGGTGCCGGGCGCGGCGGGCACCTGGAAGGACCTGACGGACTCGGTCAACACCGTCTTCCGGAACATCACCACGCAGGTGCGGGACATCGCGCAGGTGACGACGGCGGTGGCGAACGGCGACCTGTCGCAGAAGGTCACGGTGGACGTGGCCGGCGAGATGCTGGAGCTGAAGAACACCGTCAACACCATGGTGGACCAGCTGTCCGCCTTCGGTTCCGAGGTGACCCGGGTGGCCCGGGAGGTCGGCGTCGAGGGCCGGCTGGGCGGGCAGGCCCAGGTGCCCGGCGCCGCCGGCACCTGGAAGGACCTCACCGACTCGGTGAACAACGCCTTCCACAACCTGACCGGTCAGGTGCGGGACATCGCGCAGGTGACGACGGCGGTGGCGAACGGCGACCTGTCGCAGAAGGTCACGGTGGACGTGGCCGGCGAGATGCTGGAGCTGAAGAACACCGTCAACACCATGGTGTCGCAGCTGTCGTCCTTCGCCGACCAGGTCACGCGGATGGCCCGGGACGTGGGCACCGAGGGCCGGCTGGGCGGTCAGGCGCGGGTGGACGGGGTCTCCGGCCGCTGGCGCGAGCTGACCGACTCGGTGAACTTCATGGCCGGCAACCTCACCTCGCAGGTGCGGCAGATCGCGCAGGTGACCACGGCGGTCGCGCGCGGCGACCTGTCGCAGAAGATCGACGTGGACGCGCGCGGCGAGATCCTGGAGCTGAAGAACACCATCAACACGATGGTCGACCAGCTCTCCGCGTTCGCGGACCAGGTGACCCGGGTGGCCCGCGAGGTGGGCACCGACGGGCGGCTCGGCGGTCAGGCGCAGGTGCCGGGCGTCGCCGGCGTGTGGCGGGACCTCACCGACTCGGTGAACGGCATGGCCGGGAACCTGACGGCGCAGGTGCGGAACATCGCGCAGGTCGCCACGGCGGTCGCGCGCGGCGACCTGTCGCAGAAGATCGACGTGGACGCGCGCGGCGAGATCCTGGAGCTGAAGAACACCCTCAACACGATGGTGGACCAGCTGTCGTCCTTCGCGGACCAGGTGACCCGGGTGGCCCGCGAGGTGGGTACGGAGGGCATCCTGGGCGGCCAGGCCGAGGTGCAGGGGGTCTCCGGCACCTGGAAGGACCTGACCCAGTCGGTGAACTTCATGGCGAACAACCTGACCTTCCAGGTCCGGAACATCGCCGAGGTCACCACCGCCGTGGCCCGCGGCGACCTGTCGAAGAAGATCACCGTCGACGCCAAGGGCGAGATCCTGGAGCTGGTCACCACCGTCAACACGATGGTGGACCAGCTGTCGAACTTCGCCGACGAGGTGACCCGGGTGGCCCGTGAGGTGGGCACCGAGGGCATCCTCGGCGGCCAGGCCCGGGTGCGCGGGGTCACCGGCATCTGGAAGGACCTCAGCGACAACGTCAACCTGATGGCCAACAACCTGACCAGCCAGGTGCGGAACATCGCCCGGGTCTCCTCGGCGGTCGCCAACGGCGATCTGACGAAGAAGGTCACCGTCGAGGCGCGCGGCGAGGTCGCCGAACTCGCCGAGACCGTCAACACGATGGTGACGACCCTGTCATCGTTCGCCGACGAGGTGACCCGGGTGGCCCGCGAGGTGGGCACCGACGGCATCCTCGGCGGCCAGGCCCGGGTGCCGGGCGTCTCGGGCACCTGGAAGGACCTCACCGAGTCGGTGAACTCGATGGCCGACAACCTGACCGGTCAGGTGCGGCAGATCGCCACGGTCGCCACCGCCTTCGCCAAGGGCGACCTCACCAAGAAGATCGACATCGACGCGCGCGGCGAGATCCTGGAGCTGAAGAACACCCTCAACACGATGGTCGACCAGCTGTCGAACTTCGCCGAGGAGGTCACCCGGGTGGCCCGCGAGGTGGGCACCGACGGACAGCTCGGCGGCCAGGCCCGGGTGCGGGACGTGGAGGGCACCTGGAGCGACCTCACCGAGTCCGTGAACGAGATGGCCGGGAACCTCACCCGGCAGGTGCGGGCCATCGCGGCCGTCGCCACCGCGGTGACCCGCGGCGACCTCAACGTCAAGATCGACGGCGTCGACGCGGCCGGCGAGATCCAGGCGCTGCAGGACAACATCAACACGATGATCGCCAACCTGCGCGACACCACCCTCGCCAACGACGAGCAGGACTGGCTCAAGTCGAACCTGGCCCGGATCTCCGGCCTCATGCAGGGCCGCCGGGACCTCGACGACGTCGCCTCGCTCATCATGAGCGAGCTGACGCCGGTGGTCTCCGCCCAGCACGGCGCCTTCTTCGTGGCGACGCCGACCGGCTCCGCCAACCACGACACCGAACTCGTCGGGGAGGGCGACGGCTCGTACGAGCTGCGCATGCGCGGGAGCTACGGCTACTCCGCCGGCTCCATGCCGACCTCGTTCCGCCCCGGCGAGACCCTCATCGGGACGGCGGCGGAGGAGAAGCGGACCATCCAGGTCAACGTGCCGCCGGGCTACCTCAAGATCTCGTCCGGGCTCGGCGAGGCGTCGCCCGCGCACGTGATCGTGCTGCCGGTGCTCTTCGAGGGGAAGGTCCTCGGCGTCATCGAGCTGGCCTCCTTCCAGCCGTTCACGCAGATCCAGCGGGACTTCCTCAACCAGATCGCCGAACTGATCGCGACCACGGTCAACACCATCAGCGTCAACACCAAGACCGAGGTGCTGCTCCAGCAGTCGCAGGAGCTGACCGAGCAGCTCAAGGAGCGGTCGGCGGAGCTGGAGCACCGGCAGAAGGAGCTGCAGAACTCCAACGCCGAGCTGGAGGACAAGGCCGAGCTGCTGGCCCGTCAGAACCGGGACATCGAGGTCAAGAACACCGAGATCGAGGAGGCCCGGCAGGTCCTGGAGGAGCGCGCCGAACAGCTCGCCGTCTCCATGCGCTACAAGTCGGAGTTCCTGGCCAACATGTCGCACGAGCTGCGCACCCCGCTCAACTCGCTGCTCATCCTGGCCAAGCTGCTCGCGGACAACGCGGAGACCAACCTCACCCCGAAGCAGGTGGAGTTCGCCGAGACCATCCACGGCGCCGGCTCCGACCTGCTCCAGCTCATCAACGACATCCTCGACCTGTCGAAGGTCGAGGCGGGCAAGATGGACGTCTCGCCGACCCGGATCGCCCTCGTCCAGCTCGTCGACTACGTGGAGGCGACCTTCCGGCCGCTCACCGCGGAGAAGGGCCTGGACTTCTCGGTCCGGGTCTCGCCCGAGCTGCCCGCCACGCTCCACACCGACGAGCAGCGGCTCCTCCAGGTGCTGCGCAACCTGCTGTCCAACGCGGTGAAGTTCACCGACTCCGGAGCGGTCGAGCTGGTGATCCGGCCGGCCGGCGCGGACGTGCCGCAGTCCATCCGGGAGCAGCTGCTGGAGGCCGGGGCGCTGCGCGACGCCGACGCCGATCTGATCGCCTTCTCGGTGACCGACACCGGCATCGGCATCGCGGCCAGCAAGATGCGGGTCATCTTCGAGGCGTTCAAGCAGGCCGACGGCACCACCAGCCGCAAGTACGGCGGTACGGGCCTCGGGCTGTCGATCAGCCGGGAGATCGCCCGGCTGCTCGGCGGCGAGATCTTCGCGGTGAGCGAGCCCGGCCGCGGCTCCACCTTCACGCTGTACCTGCCGCTGAACCCGACCGAGGTGCCGCCGCACGGCTACGGGCAGGGCGAGACGGACGACGAGCGGCAGGAGGCCGAGGGGCCGGCCGGGGACACCTTCCCGCACTTCCCGCCCGCTCCCGTGCGGAGCGACGCGCGGTCCGGGGCCGGGGCGCTCTTCCGGCACCGGCGGAAGGCCGGGCCGGCCGCCGAGACGCCCGTCCCGGGCGGGGCCCGGAGCGCGGTGCCCGGGCAGCCGGGCCCGCAGGGGCAGGAGGACGCCTCCGCGTTCGCCGGCGGGGAGGCGGAGGAGGCCGCCGCGGAGCCGCGCCGCACCTTCTCCTTCTCCGGCGAGAAGGTCCTCATCGTCGACGACGACATCCGCAACGTCTTCGCGCTCACCAGCGTGCTGGAGCAGCACGGGCTCGCGGTGCTGTACGCGGAGAACGGGCGGGAGGGGATCGAGGTCCTGGAGCAGAACGACGACGTGACGGTCGTTCTGATGGACATCATGATGCCGGAGATGGACGGGTACGCGACGACGACCGCGATCCGGCGGATGCCGCAGTTCGCCGGGCTGCCGATCATCGCGCTCACCGCGAAGGCGATGAAGGGGGACCGGGAGAAGGCGATCGAGTCGGGCGCCTCCGACTACGTCACCAAGCCGGTCGACCCGGACTATCTGCTGTCCGTCATGGAGCAGTGGATGCGGGACGCGTGACGGTCCGCCGTCCGGTGCCGGAGCCCCTGCGGGGCCGGTGCCGGACGGCGTACTCCCGCCGCCCGCGTGTGAGACCGTCCGGGACGGGGAACCTTCTCGACCCGCGCCCCGTTTCCGAACTGTGCACAGTGACATCACGGTGACAGGGTGTGGCGACGTGCGGGGTGCGGCTACGATGACCGGCACAAGGACGGACGGCGCCAGGAAGCCGTCCTCCGGGGCGGCGCCCGGTGCTTCCCCCGGTTCCGGCAGCGGTTCCGGAAGCCGGGTCGAGCCGTTGCCGGGACGAGGAGGACGGGGCATGGTGCAGAAGGCCAAGATCCTCCTGGTCGATGACCGGCCGGAGAATCTGCTGGCGCTGGAGGCCATTCTCTCCGCGCTCGATCAGACCCTGGTGCGGGCATCGTCCGGGGAGGAAGCGCTCAAGGCGCTGCTGACGGACGACTTCGCGGTCATCCTGCTCGACGTCCAGATGCCCGGCATGGACGGCTTCGAGACCGCCGCGCACATCAAGCGGCGCGAGCGGACCCGGGACATCCCGATCATCTTCCTCACCGCGATCAACCACGGTCCGCACCACACCTTCCGCGGGTACGCGGCGGGCGCGGTCGACTACATCTCCAAGCCGTTCGACCCGTGGGTGCTGCGGGCGAAGGTCTCGGTCTTCGTCGAGCTCTACATGAAGAACTGCAAGCTGCGCGAGCAGGCGGCGCTGCTGCGGCTCCAGTTGGAGGGCGGCGGCGAGGGCGGCCAGGGCAAGGAGGCCGCCGGGCTGCTCGCCGAGCTGTCCGCCCGGCTGGCCGCCGTCGAGGAGCAGGCCGAGGCGCTCTCCAAGCAGCTCGACGACGAGTCGGCCGACGCGGCGGCCGTCGCCACCGCCGCCCATCTGGAGCGCAAGCTCACCGGGCTGCGGCGGGCGCTGGACGCGCTGGAGCCGGGCACCGGCGGCGCGCCCTCGCTGCCCGCGCAGGGCTGAGGCACCGTCACGGGACGGCCGGATCGTGATGACCGGCCGTCAGCTTCGGGCCGGGGCAAGGGCGACACGTTCGGGTGAGGCGGACAGCCCGGCCGCTCACCGGTAACCTCAGCATCATGGCTTCACGTACGTCCGGCAAGGGTTCTCAGGGCACCGCACCATCGCGCGCCGGCCGGACGACGGGCGGCGCGAAGAAGGCGGCGGCCAAGTCCACGGCGAAGTCCCCGGCCAAGCCGCCGGCGAAGAAGACGCCGGCCAAGAAGGCCGCGCCCGCCAAGCGCGCGCCCGCGAAGAAGACCGCGGCGAAGCGGCCGGCGGCCCGGCCGGCGCCGTCCCCGACCGGGGGCGTGTACAAGGTGGCCCGCGGCGCCGCGCACGGCGTCGGCGCGATGTTCCGGGGGATAGGGCGGGGGGCCAAGGGGCTCGACCCCGCCCACCGCAAGGACGGGCTCGCCCTGCTGCTGCTCGCCGCCTCGCTGATCGTCGCCGCCGGCACCTGGTCGCATCTGGAGAACCCGGTCGGCGACCTGGTCGAGATGCTGGTCACCGGCGCCTTCGGCCGGCTCGACCTGCTCGTCCCGCTGCTGCTGGGCGCCATCTCCTTCCGGCTCTTCTGCTATCCGGAGCGGCCCGAGGCCAATGGCCGGATCGTCATCGGGCTGTCCGCGCTCGTCATCGGCGTCCTCGGGCAGGTCCACATCGCCTGCGGTTCGCCCGGCCGGGACGCCGGGGCGGAGGCGATGCAGGACGCGGGCGGGCTGATCGGCTGGGCCTCGTCCCAGCCGCTGGTCTTCATGACGGGGGAGGCGCTGGCCGTCCCCCTGTTGGTGCTGCTCACCCTCTTCGGGCTGCTCGTCGTCACCGCCACCCCGGTCAACGCGATCCCGCAGCGGCTGCGCGCCCTCGGCGTCCGGCTCGGACTCGTCGAGCCCGCGTACGAGGAGACCGCCGAGGAGTACGCGGACCAGGAGCCGTACGAGGAGGACTGGCGGGAGGCGCCGCCGCGCGCCGCCCGGCCGGCCCGGCGCCGCACCGGCGGCCCGGCCGATCCGTACGACGTGGACCGCGCCGAGGCGGAGGCGCTGGACCGGCGCGGCCGGACCGCCCGGCCCCGGACGGCGGCGCCCGAGCACGACCACGGCCTGGACCCGGTGGACGTGGCCGCCGCCGCGGCGGCCGCGCTCGACGGCGCGGTGCTGAACGGGATGCCGCCGTCGCCGCTGGTCGCCGACCTGACCCGGGACGTGACCGCCGAGCGGGACGCGGCGCTCGCGGGGGCCGGCGGGGCGACGGACGAGGCCACCGGGCCCGTACCGCCGCTGCCGAAGTCGCCGCCGAACGTGCCGACCGCGCGGGGCGGCGACAAGCGGGCGGCGGGCGGGCCCGTACCCGACCTGACCAAGCCGGCGCCGGAGCCGACGGACCTGCCGCCGCGGGCCGAGCAGCTCCAGCTCTCCGGCGACATCACCTACTCGCTGCCCTCGCTGGACCTGCTGGAGCGGGGCGGGCCGGGGAAGACCCGGTCGGCGGCGAACGACGCCGTGGTCGACGCGCTGTCGAACGTCTTCGTCGAGTTCAAGGTGGACGCGGCCGTCACCGGCTTCACCCGCGGTCCGACGGTCACCCGGTACGAGGTCGAGCTCGGGCCCGCCGTGAAGGTCGAGAAGATCACCGCCCTGACGAAGAACATCGCCTACGCGGTGGCCTCGCCGGACGTGCGGATCATCTCGCCGATCCCCGGCAAGTCCGCGGTCGGCATCGAGATCCCCAACAGCGACCGCGAGATGGTCAACCTCGGGGACGTGCTGCGGCTCGCGGACGCGGCCGGCGACGAGCACCCGATGCTGGTCGCGCTCGGCAAGGACGTCGAGGGCGGCTACGTGATGGCCAACCTGGCGAAGATGCCACACGTCCTGGTCGCCGGCGCCACCGGCTCCGGCAAGTCCTCGTGCATCAACTGCCTGATCACCTCGGTGATGATAAGGGCGACCCCGGAGGACGTCCGGATGGTGCTCGTCGACCCCAAGCGGGTCGAGCTCACCGCCTACGAGGGCATCCCGCACCTGATCACCCCGATCATCACCAACCCCAAGCGGGCCGCCGAGGCGCTCCAGTGGGTGGTGCGCGAGATGGACCTGCGCTACGACGACCTGGCCGCCTTCGGCTTCCGGCACATCGACGACTTCAACCAGGCCATCCGGGACGGCAAGGTGCAGCTGCCGCCCGGCAGCGAGCGCGAGCTCAAGACGTACCCGTACCTCCTGGTGATCGTCGACGAGCTCGCCGACCTGATGATGGTCGCCCCCCGGGACGTCGAGGACGCCATCGTCCGCATCACCCAGCTGGCCCGCGCGGCCGGCATCCACCTGGTGCTCGCCACCCAGCGGCCGTCGGTGGACGTCGTCACCGGTCTGATCAAGGCGAACGTGCCGTCCCGGCTCGCCTTCGCCACCTCCTCGCTCGCCGACAGCCGGGTCATCCTCGACCAGCCGGGCGCCGAGAAGCTGATCGGCAAGGGCGACGGCCTGTTCCTGCCGATGGGCGCGAACAAGCCGACCCGGATGCAGGGCGCCTTCGTCACCGAGGCCGAGGTCGCGGCCGTCGTGCAGCACTGCAAGGACCAGATGACGCCGGTCTTCCGGGACGACGTCACCGTCGGCACCAAGCAGAAGAAGGAGATCGACGAGGAGATCGGCGACGACCTCGACCTGCTGTGCCAGGCGGCCGAGCTGGTCGTCTCGACGCAGTTCGGCTCCACGTCGATGCTCCAGCGGAAGCTGCGGGTGGGCTTCGCGAAGGCCGGCCGGCTGATGGACCTGATGGAGTCGCGGAACATCGTGGGCCCGAGCGAGGGCTCCAAGGCGCGGGACGTCCTCGTCAAGCCGGACGAGCTGGACGGGGTGCTCGCGGTGATCCGCGGCGAGTCGGGGGAGTGACCGGGCGGGAGGCGTGGGGCGGCCGGGGCGGGGTATCCGTTCGAGACCGGGCCGAGACTCACTCGTAAGGGAACCGGGGGCAACCGTTTCCCCTGGCCGTACGTCAAGTTGGACGGAGGGACAGAAGGATGTCCCATCCTCGCGGAGTACAGCCTCATGGCGTACAAACCGAACCCGCCCGGTTGCCCCACCCTTTCGTACCACCCATAGACTGAACGTCCAGCAGGTGGCTACACGCTCGAAAGGCGCTCTCGTGTCCATCGGCAACTCCCCCGAAGACGACCGGACGTTCCCGTCAGACGACCGGGAACCGATCGGTCGCACCCTTCAGCAGGCCCGCATCGCCGCCGGCCTCAGCGTCGAAGAGGTCAGCGCCTCCACCCGTGTCCGGATCCCGATCGTGCACGGCATCGAGGAGGACGACTTCTCGCGCTGCGGCGGCGACGTCTACGCGCGCGGTCACATCCGTACGCTCGCGCGCGCCGTCGGGCTCGATCCGGCGCCGCTGATCGAGCGGTACGACGCCGAGCACGGTGGCCGTCCCGCGCCCACCCCCGCCGCCCCGCTCTTCGAGGCGGAACGTATCCGCCCCGAGCCCAGGCGGCCCAACTGGACCGCGGCCATGGTCGCGGCGATCGTCGCCGTCGTCGGCTTCGTCGGCTTCACCATGTTCAACGGCGCCGAGGAGCCGAAGGGGACCACGGCCGCCGAGGGCGGCCCGGCGCCCGCCCCGGAGAAGGCGACCTCCGCCGCCAAGCCCAAGCCGGTCAAGCCCGCCCCGAAGCCGACCGGGAGCGCCATCGCCGCCGTCCCGGCCGACAAGGTCACCGTCAAGCTCACCGCCGACGGCAAGAGCTGGATCTCGGCCAAGGCGTCCGACGGCGAGATGCTCTTCGACGGCTTCCTCCAGGAGGGCGACACCAAGACCTTCCAGGACGACGAGCAGGTCGATCTCGTCCTCGGCAACGCCGGCGCGATCGAGCTCTACGTGAACGGCAAGAAGGTCTCCGAGAAGTTCGAGGACGGCCAGGTGGAGCGGCTCAGCTACACCAAGGGCGACCCCGAGGCCGGCTGAGCCCGGTGCGTCCGGTGTGACCTCCGTCGCGCAGGTGAACCCTGAGCGACGGGGTCACGTCCGGGACGAAGTAGTCTTGAGTCCATGCCCGAACGCCGTACCGTCGCCCTTGTCACTCTCGGCTGCGCCCGTAACGAGGTGGACTCGGAGGAGCTCGCAGGCCGCTTGGCAGCGGACGGCTGGGAGCTCGTCGAGAACGCCGAGGACGCAGACGTCGCCGTCGTCAACACCTGCGGCTTCGTCGAAGCCGCCAAGAAGGACTCCGTCGACGCCCTCCTCGAAGCCAACGATCTGAAGGATCACGGCAAGACCCAGGCCGTCGTCGCCGTCGGCTGCATGGCCGAGCGCTACGGCAAGGAGCTGGCCGACGCCCTCCCCGAGGCCGACGGCGTGCTCGGCTTCGACGACTACGCCGACATCTCCAACCGCCTCCAGACCATCCTCAGCGGTGGCAGCGTCGAGGCGCACACCCCGCGTGACCGGCGCAAGCTCCTCCCGCTCTCCCCGGTCGACCGCCAGCAGGCCGCCGCCGAGGTCGCCCTGCCCGGCCACGGAGCCGCCGAGGAGCCGCAGAACGTCCCGGGCGACCTGCCCGAGGGCCTCGCGCCCGCCTCCGGCCCGCGCGCCCCGCTCCGCCGCCGCCTCGACCGCAGCCCCGTCGCCTCCGTGAAGCTGGCCTCCGGCTGCGACCGCCGCTGCTCCTTCTGCGCCATCCCGTCCTTCCGCGGCAGCTTCGTCTCCCGCCGCCCCTCGGACGTGCTCAACGAGACCCGCTGGCTCGCCGAGCAGGGCGTCAAGGAGATCATGCTGGTCTCCGAGAACAACACCTCGTACGGCAAGGACCTCGGCGACATCCGCCTCCTGGAGGGCCTGCTGCCCGAGCTCGCCGCCGTCGACGGCATCGAGCGCGTCCGGGTCAGCTACCTCCAGCCCGCCGAGATGCGTCCCGGCCTGATCGACGTGCTGACCTCCACCGACAAGGTCGTGCCCTACTTCGACCTGTCGTTCCAGCACAGCGCCCCGGACGTGCTGCGCGCCATGCGCCGCTTCGGCGACACCGACCGCTTCCTCGACCTGCTCGCGACGATCCGCGAGAAGGCCCCGACGGCCGGCGCCCGCTCCAACTTCATCGTCGGCTTCCCCGGCGAGACCGAGGCCGACTTCGCCGAGCTGGAACGCTTCATCACCCACGCCCGGCTCGACGCCATCGGCGTCTTCGGCTACTCCGACGAGGACGGCACCGAGGCCGCCACGTACGAGCACAAGCTCGACCAGGAGGTCGTGGACGCGCGCCTCGCCCACCTCTCCCGGCTCGCCGAGGAGCTCACGGCGCAGCGCGCCGAGGAGCGGATCGGAGAGATGCTGGAGGTACTGGTGGAGTCCGAGGACGAGGAGGACGGCTGGATCGGCCGCGCCGCCCACCAGGCACCCGAGACGGACGGGCAGGTGCTGCTCACCGACGGTGGTGGCGCGGGCCTCGACCTGGCTCCGGGCCTTATGGTCAGGGCGAAGGTCGTGGGCACCGAGGGCGTCGACCTCGTGGCGGAGTACTGCGACGTTCTGGGGAGCGACCCCCAGACCCCCGTTGCCGAGGAGGTGGGCAGATGACCGGAGTCCCGGCATCCGCGACGGGCGGGACCGGAAGGCCCGCGCCCCGCGGCAAGCTGGGCACGGCGGCCGTGAACCCCGTCAGCGTGTGGAACATCGCCAACATCCTCACCATGATCCGGCTCGTCCTCGTGCCGGGCTTCGTGGTGCTGCTGCTCCAGGACGGCGGGCACGACCCGGTCTGGCGGGCCTGGGCGTGGGCGGCGTTCGCCGTCGCCATGATCACGGACGTCTTCGACGGACATCTGGCCCGCACGTACAACCTGGTCACGGACTTCGGGAAGATCGCCGACCCGATCGCCGACAAGGCGATCATGGCCGCCGGACTGATCTGCCTGTCGGGGCTCGGCGACCTGCCCTGGTGGGTGACGGTGGTGATCCTGGCGCGCGAGCTGGGGATCACGCTGATGCGCTTCTGGGTGATCCGGCACGGGGTCATCCCGGCCAGCCGCGGAGGCAAGATGAAGACGCTCGCCCAGGGCACGGCGGTCGGCATGTACGTGCTGATGCTCACCGGCCCGCTGGCGACGCTGCGCTTCTGGGTGATGGCGGTGGCGGTCGTGCTGACCGTCGTCACCGGTCTGGATTATGTGCGACAGGCGGTCGTCCTGAGGCGCCGGGGGCTCGCGGCCGAGCGGGCCGCCGCCCGCGCGGAGACGTCGGCGCGATGAGCGAGGCGGCCCGGGTGCTCGCCCTGCTCGTGGAGCGGGGCCACACGCTGGCCGCCGCCGAGTCGCTCACCGGGGGGCTGGTGGCCGCGGAGCTGACCGGGGTGCCCGGGGCGTCCCGGAGTTTCCGCGGTTCGGTGACCGCCTACGCGACCCCCCTCAAGCACGAGCTCCTCGGGGTGGACGCCGGCCTGCTGGACGAGCGCGGGGCGGTGGATCCCGAGGTCGCGGTGCAGATGGCACGGGGTGTACGGGACCGGCTGGGCGCCGACTGGGGGATGGCGACGACCGGGGTCGCGGGGCCCGATCCGCAGGACGGGCAGCCGGTCGGCACCGTCTACGTGGCGGTCGCCGGACCCGCCACGACAGGCGCGGCGGCCGGGAAAGTGGTGTCGTTGAGATTGAACGGCGACCGCGCGGAAATCCGTAGAGAGAGCGTGCGGAGCGTGCTGGAACTGCTCCACGCGGAACTCTCGGAAAATGCGCGGGCACAGGATACGGAACAGAACGGGGGGAATTGATGTTTGCAGCCCAGAGAGAACACGACATCGCTCCCCGCACGGCCGCGGCGCGAGGCGGTACGGTGGGGCGTGAAGGATGCGGCTACGCGGTCCGAGGAGGGAGCCACCGATGATCCTGCTCCGTCGCCTGCTGGGTGACGTGCTGCGTCGGCAGCGCCAGCGCCAGGGCCGTACTCTGCGCGAAGTCTCCTCGTCCGCCCGAGTCTCGCTCGGCTATCTCTCCGAGGTGGAGCGGGGGCAGAAGGAGGCTTCCTCCGAGCTGCTCTCCGCGATCTGCGACGCGCTGGACGTACGGATGTCCGAGCTCATGCGCGAAGTGAGCGACGAACTGTCGCTGGCCGAACTGGCCGAGTCGGCAGCGTCGAGCGAACCGGTGCCGGCGCCGGTCCGTCCGATGCTCAATTCGGTGTCGGTGACGTCGGTGGCCGGTGTGCCCACCGAGCGGGTGACCATCAAGGCGCCCGCGGAGGCCGTGGACGTCGTCGCCGCCTGAAACCGAACGGGTCGAAGCCCCGGTCGGTGCCCCCTGGCGGGGGTGCCGGTCGGGGCTTCGTCGTGTCGCCCCGGCGTCCTGGGTGTCTTTTCGTCCTGGGCGGTGTTTTGTCGTTCTGGGTGTTTTGTTTGAGATGCCGGTTTCCGGACAGGCGTGCCATGGTGGGGGATACGTACGACTGGTTGGAGAGAATCCGTATGTCTGTCGTGAAGAGCCCGCTGTCCGACACCGACCTCAAGACGGTCGGCCACGCCCTCCAGGGCGCCCTGGTCGACCTCCTCGACCTGGCGCTGGTCGCCAAGCAGGTGCACTGGAACGTCGTCGGACCGCGCTTCCGCTCCGTCCATCTGCAGCTCGACGAGGTGGTGGACACCGCCCGGACGCACTCCGACACGGTGGCCGAGCGGGCCTCGGCGGTCGGGGTCAACCCGGACGGGCGGGCGGCGACGGTGGCCTCCACCAGTGCGATCGGCGCGGTGCCGGAGGGCTGGATCAAGGACGAGGAGGCCGTGCGGATCCTGGTGGCCTCGCTCGGCGCCGTCATCACCCGGATGCGGGAACGGGTGGACGCCACCGCCGACCCCGATCCCGTCAGCCAGGACATCCTCATCGGCCTCACGGCCGACCTCGAGAAGCATTCGTGGATGTTCCAGGCGGAGAGCGCCTAGGCGGCCGGGGTGGCGAGCGGTGCCGCGCGCGGGGGCGTCCGCCGGATCGTGCGCGGGGTGCGCGCCGGGACTGACACCGGTGCGCCCTCCCGCCGGGTGATCCTGCCGGTCTAGCGTCGAGCGCAGGAGGCGGCCATGGTACGGCGACGGGTTCCGCTGGTGACGCTCACGCTGATCGCGGTCGGACTGGTGGTCGGGGGGCTCTGGTGGTGGGCGGTGCTGCGCCTGCTGCTGGTTCCGGGAGAGTCCGGCGTGGTCGAGGGGGCGGTGGCGGCCGGCGGCTGGGGGCTGAGCCTGCTGCCGGTGCACGTGGCCGCCTCGTCCCGGCCCGCGCGTCTCACCAGGGCATGGCGACGCCGCCGTTCGGGCGCAGGATCTGGCCCGTCGTGAACGAGGAGGCGTCGCAGGCGAGATGGAGGACCGCGTGGGCGATGTCCTCGGGCTCGCCGACCCGTCGCAGCGGGGAGTGACGGACCATCGCGGCCTCGGCCTGCTCCTGGGCGGCCGGCTCGTGGCGGTCCGTCATGGGGGTGCGCACCCAGCCGGGGGCGACCGCGTTGACCCGGATGCCGTACCGTCCCGCCTCGACGGCGAGCGTCTTGGTGAGCTGGACGACGGCGGCCTTGGCGACGCTGTAGCAGAGCAGGCCGGGGCTCGCGGTGTCCATCGCGCCCGAGGCCATGGTGACGATCGACCCCCGGGTGCCGGTGGCGATCATCGAACGGGCCGCCTCCTGGCAGGCGTGGAGCACGCCCTTGAAGTTCACGGCGAGGACGCGGTCGAGGTCCTCGTCGCGGGTCTCCAGGACCGGGCTGGTGTGCATGATCCCGGCGACCGCCGCCATGACGTGCAGGGGGCCGGCGGCGGCCACGGCGGCGGCGAGCGCGGGCCGGTCGGTCACGTCGAGGGGGTGGACGCGGGCGGTGCCGCCCTCCCGGGCGATCAGGGCGGCCGTCTCCTTCAGTCCCGGCTCGTCGCGGTCCGCCAGGTGCAGGGTCGCGCCCGCCCGGGCGAGGAGGACGGCGCTCGCGCGGCCGATGCCGCTCGCGGCGCCCGTCACGAACGCGGTGCGGCCGGTGAGGTCGTACGCCGAGAGGCTCATGGAGGGACCGTACGACCGGATCTGACGGACCGTCAATTGCCTGTCGGGCGGGGATCCGGGGATGTGCTCACGGGGCCGGGCTGGCAGGCCGGGCACCAGTACGTGACCCGGTCGCCCAGCTCCGCCCTGCGGACGGCGGCTCCGCAGCGCAGACAGGGGCGGCCCTCGCGTCCGTAGACGTGCAGCGGGGTGCCGGGGCGGCGGGTCGTGGTGGTGCGCCGGTCCGGGCGGTCCTTGTTCGCCTCCAGCAGGCGGTGCGCGGTCGCCACCAGGCGGGGCGGGACGTCGGGCGCCAGCTCGCCGACCGGGAGCCACGGGCTGACGGCCGCCAGGAACGCCAGCTCCGACTTGTACACGTTCCCGATGCCGGCGAGGTTGCGCTGGTCGAGCAGGGCCTCGCCGAGCGGGCGGGACGGGTCGGCGAGGAGACGGCGGACCGCCTCCTCCGGGTCCCAGTCCGGGCCGAGGAGGTCGGGCCCCAGATGGCCCACCGCCCCCGACTCGTCTGCGGTACGGATCAGCTCCAGGACCGGGAGGCGGTATCCGTACGCGGTGTACCGCTCGTTCCCGAGGACGGCGCGGATCTGGTGCCCGGGGCCGCCGCGCGGGCGCTCCCCGGTCGCGTACACCTTCCACGCCCCGTCCATCCGCAGATGCGAGTGGAGGGTGAGCCCGCCGTCGATCCGGGTCAGCAGGTGCTTGCCGCGCGGGGTGACGTCCAGGACCGCGCGGCCGGTGAGGTCGGCCGTCGCGAACCGGGGCACCCGCAGGTCCGCGCGGGTCAGGACCTGGCCGGCCAGCGCCTCGTGCAGCCGATGGGCGACCTGCCAGACGGTGTCTCCTTCGGGCATGGGCGGTCCTTCGCGAGGGGGCGGACTGGTCGGGAGGTTGGGCGGGTCGGGCGGTCCGGTGGTCTGGTGGTCTGGTGGTCTGGTGGTCGGGCGGTCCGGCGGTCCGGTGGTCAGGCTCTCAGGCGGAGGCCGCGGGGGGTGGCCACGAAGCCGGAGGTCTCCAGGGGGCGGGCCAGGGGGGAGGTCAGGGCCGTCGCGCCGTTGATCCGTTCCACCGTGACCGTGCCCAGCGCGCCCGCCCGCGCGGCCTCGGCCAGGGCTCCGGACGCCGCCGTCAGGGCCGGGTCGTCCGGCTCCGTCGGCCAGGACAGCACCGACTTGCCGCCGCGCTCCACGTAGAGCGTCAGTTCGCCGTCGACCAGGACGACCAGGGCGCCCGCCTTGCGGCCCGGCTTGTGGCCGGCCCCGGTCGGCGGCTCCGGCCACGGCAGCGCCGCCCCGTACGCGTTCGCCGGATCGGCGGCGGCCAGCACCACCGCGCGCGGGCCCGCGCCCGCCTCGGCGCCCCGGTCCCGGGCGGTCGCCGCCGCCCGCAGCCGGTCCACGGCCCCGTCCATCGCGAACTGGGCCGCGCCCAGCCCCTCCACCACATAGCCCCGCCGGGCCTGGCCGCTGTCCTCGAAGGCCGACAGGATCCGGTAGACGGCCGAGAAACCGCCCTCGACGCCCTCGGCGGCCACGGCGCCGCGGGTCACCACCCCGTGCCGGTCCAGGAGGGTGCGGGCCAGCGCGTGCGCCCGGTGGGTCGGCTCGGGCTCCGCGGGCGGCAGCAGCGCCCAGCGGCCCGAGACCGTCGGCGGGCCCGAGCGCGAGGCCGGGCGGGTGGCGCCCAGCGCCCCGAACCGCCCGCGCGGCACCGTGCGGCGGGCCCGGTGGGCGGTCGACCCCGCCGTGCGCCCCGAGCCGAGGAGGGCACGCAGCGGCGCCAGGGTGTCGTTGGTGAGCCGGCCCGACCAGGCCAGGTCCCACAGGGCGTCGGCGAGCTGCGGGTCCGTGGCGTCCGGGTGGGTGGTGATCCGGACCTGGTCGGCGATCTGCCGGAAGAAGAGGCCGTACCCGCCGGACAGGGCGGTGAGCACCGACTCGTGGAGCGCGGTGAGCTCCAGCGGGTGCGGCGGGGGCAGCAGCAGCGGCGCCGCGTCCGCCAGGTAGAGCGACACCCAGCCGTCCTTGCCGGGCAGCGAACCGGCCCCGGCCCAGACCACCTCGCCGGTGGTGGTCAGCTCGTCCAGCATCGCCGGGGAGTAGTCCCGGACCCGGGACGGCAGGACCAGCTTCTCCAGCGCCGAGGCCGGCACCGGCGCGCCCTGGAGCTGCTCCACCGCCCGGGCCAGGCCGTCGATCCCGCGCAGACTGCTGCCGCCGAGGTGCTGCCACTGGGGCAGGAAGGTCGCCAGCGCCGCCGGCGGCACCGGCTCCAGCTCGTGCCGCAGGGCCGCCAGGGAGCGGCGGCGCAGCCGGCGCAGGACGGCCGCGTCGCACCACTCCTGGCCGATGCCCGAGGGGTGGAACTCCCCCTGGACGACCCGGCCCGCCGCGGCGAGCCGCTGGAGCGCCCCGTCGGTGACCGCGGCGCCCAGACCGAAGCGGGCCGCCGCCTGCGAGGAGGTGAACGGGCCGTGGGTGCGGGCGTACCGGGCGAGGAGGTCGCCGAGCGGGTCCTTGACCGGCTCGGTGAACGCCTCCGGCACACCGACCGGGAGCGCCGTGCCGAGCGCGTCCCGCAGCCGGCCCGCGTCCTCGATCGCCGCCCAGTGCTCGGTGCCCGCGATCCGCACCGCGATGGCGCGGCGGGACCGGGCCAGCTCCCGCACCCAGCCCTCGTCGGCGCCGCGCGCGGCCAGCTCGGCGTCGGTCAGCGGGCCGAGGACCCGCAGCAGGTCGGCGACGCCCTCACGGTCCTTGATCCGCCGGTCCTCGGTGAGCCACTGGAGCTCCCGCTCCAGCTCCGTCAGCACCTCCGGGTCGAGCAGTTCCCGCAGCTCCGCCTGGCCGAGCAGCTCGGCCAGCAGCCGCGAGTCCAGGGACAGCGCGGCCGCCCGGCGCTCGGCGAGCGGGGAGTCGCCCTCGTACAGGAACTGCGCCACATAGCCGAAGAGCAGCGAGCGGGCGAAGGGGGAGGGCTCGGGGGTGGTGACCTCGACGAGACGGACCCGGCGGGCCTCGATGTCACCCATCAGCTCGGTCAGCCCGGGCACGTCGAAGACGTCCTGGAGGCACTCGCGCACGGCCTCCAGGACGATCGGGAACGAGCCGAACTCGCTCGCCACCTGGAGCAGCTGCGCGGCCCGCTGCCGCTGCTGCCAGAGCGGGGTCCGCTTCCCGGGGTTCCGCTTCGGCAGCAGCAGGGCCCGGGCGGCGCACTCGCGGAACCGGGAGGCGAACAGCGCGGAGCCGCCCACCTGGTCGGTGACGATCTGCGCGATCTCGCCCTTGTCGAAGAGCGTGTCCGCGGCGCCGACCGGCGCCTGGTCGGCGTCGTACACCGTGTCCTGGTGGCGGCTCGGGTCGACCGGCTCGTGGTCCAGCAGGTCGAGCCCCATGTCGAGGCCCATCAGATCGGCGTCCGGCAGCCGCAGCACGATGCCGTCGTCGGCGTGCATCACCTGTGCGTCCATGCCGTACCGCTCGGCGAGCCGGGCGCCCAGCGCCAGTGCCCACGGCGCGTGCACCTGCGCCCCGAACGGGGAGTGGACGACGACCCGCCAGTCGCCCAGCTCGTCCCGGAACCGCTCCACCAGGATCGTGCGGTCGTCCGGCACGTGGCCGCACGCCTCGCGCTGCTCCCTCAGATACGCCAGGACGTTGTCCGCCGCCCAGGCGTCCAGGCCCGCCGCGATCAGCCGCAGCCGGGCGTCCTCCTCGCCGAGCGCGCCCAGCTCGCGCAGGAAGGCGCCCACCGCGCGGCCCAGCTCCAGCGGACGGCCCAGCTGGTCGCCCTTCCAGAACGGCAGCCGGCCCGGCACGCCGGGCGCCGGGGACACCAGGACCCGGTCGCGGGTGATGTCCTCGATCCGCCAGGAGGTGGTGCCCAGCGTGAAGACGTCGCCGACCCGCGACTCGTACACCATCTCCTCGTCGAGCTCGCCGACCCGGCCGCCGCCCTTCTTCGGGTCGGCCCCGGCCAGGAACACGCCGAACAGGCCCCGGTCCGGGATCGTGCCGCCGGAGGTGACGGCGAGCCGCTGGGCGCCGGGGCGGCCGGTGACCGTGCCGGCGACCCGGTCCCACACCACGCGCGGGCGCAGCTCGGCGAAGGCGTCCGAGGGGTAGCGGCCCGCGAGCATGTCCAGCACGCCGGTGAAGGCCGATTCGGGGAGGGAGGCGAAGGGCGCGGCCCGGCGCACCACCGTCAGCAGGTCGTCCACCTGCCAGGTGTCCAGGGCGACCATCGCGACCAGCTGCTGCGCCAGCACGTCGAGCGGGTTGGCCGGGATCCGCAGCGACTCGATGGAGCCGGAGCGCATCCGCTCGGTGACCACGGCGGCCTGCACCAGGTCGCCGCGGTACTTCGGGAAGACCACGCCCGTGGAGACCGCGCCGACCTGGTGCCCCGCGCGGCCGACGCGCTGGAGCCCGGAGGCCACGGAGGGCGGCGACTCGACCTGGACCACCAGGTCGACCGCGCCCATGTCGATGCCGAGCTCCAGGCTGGAGGTGGCGACCACGGCGGGCAGCCGGCCCGCCTTGAGGTCCTCCTCGACCTGGGCGCGCTGCTCCTTGGAGACCGATCCGTGGTGGGCGCGGGCGAGCAGCGGCGGAGCGCCCTTCGCGGCTCCGGACTGGGCCATGATCTCGGCGGGCGGGGCGCCTTCCGGGGCGGGTTCCCCGGTCGCCCGCTCGTAGGCGATCTCGTTCAGCCTGTTGCAGAGCCGCTCGGCGAGGCGCCGGGAGTTGGCGAAGACGATCGTGGAGCGGTGCGCCTGGACGAGGTCGGCGATCCGCTCCTCGACGTGCGGCCAGATCGACGGCTTGTCCCCGCCGTCCTTGCCCTCGGAGGCGGGGGAGCCGCCCAGCTCGCCCATGTCCTCCACGGGCACGACGACGGAGAGGTCGAACTCCTTGCCCGACGGCGGCTGCACGATCTCCACCTGGCGGCCGGGGGAGAGGAAGCGGGCGACCTCGTCGACCGGGCGGACCGTGGCCGACAGGCCGATCCGGCGCGCGGGCCGGGGCAGCAGTTCGTCGAGCCGCTCCAGGGTGAGGGCGAGGTGCGCGCCGCGCTTGGTGCCGGCGACCGCGTGGACCTCGTCCAGGATGACCGTCTCCACCCCGGCCAGCGCCTCCCGGGTGGCCGAGGTCAGCATCAGGAAGAGGGACTCGGGGGTGGTGATCAGGATGTCCGGCGGCCTGGTGGCGAGGGCGCGGCGCTCGGCGGCCGGGGTGTCGCCGGAGCGGATGCCGACCCGCACGTCCCGCGCCGGGCCCCCCCGCCCGCCGGACCCCCGGCCGGTGGCCGGGCGCGGCGAGCCGGGGGTGCGCGCCA
>NZ_JBHYKM010000011.1:24033-64408 GCF_042741435.1 Streptomyces sp. NPDC058955
CACGCGGCCCGGGCGCCGGGAGCCCCGGCCGCGGCCCCCGGCGCCGGGGTTGCCCCCGCCGCGTACCCCCCCCCGCACCACGGGCCCGCCCCCCCCCCCCCCCCCGGACTCCTGACGGATGCCGGTCAGCGGCGAGCGGAGGTTCCGCTCCACGTCGACCGCGAGCGCCTTCAGCGGGGAGACGTAGAGCACCCGGCAGCGCTTCTTCGGCTCGGCGGGCGCGGACGAGGACGCCAGCCGGTCCAGGGAGGCGAGGAAGGCGGCCAGCGTCTTGCCCGAGCCGGTCGGTGCCACGACCAGCACGTCGGAGCCCGCGCCGATGGCCCGCCAGGCGCCCTCCTGGGCGGCGGTGGGCGCGGTGAACGCCCCGGTGAACCACCCTCGGGTGGCCGGGGAGAAGTCTTCGAGCGCGGACGTGACCATGCCCCCCATCGTGCACCCCGCCACCGACAACCGCCGTGGCCTGTGGAAAACCCGGCCCGCCCCGGGGACGGCCTCACCCCGGCGAGTGGAGGCCCGCTCGTCGCCCGGACCGGGGCGGACGCAGAATGGAGGCATGGCGAGGGGCGAGCGGGCACGGTACTGGCAGTACGCCGAGCTGCCGGGAGTGGACCTGCTGCACGCCCACTACATCGAGAAGACCTTCTCCCGGCACACCCACGAGACCTTCGTCTACGCGGCGATCACCGAGGGCGTCGAGGCGTTCCACTACAAGAACGACCTCGTCCACGCCGGGCCCGGGCAGATCGCCCTGGTGAACCCCGACACCCCGCACACCGGTCACGCGGGCATCCCCGAGGGCTGGACCTACCGCACCATCTACCCGGACGCGGAGCTCATCCGGTCCATCGCCGCCGACGTCATCGCCGTCCGCGGCCCGGTCGGCTTCACCCAGCCCGTCGTCGACGACCCGTACGCCGCCCAGCTCGTCATCGGCGTGCACCGGGCCGCCGAGGAGGGCAACGCGCTGGCCGCCGACAGCCTGCTGCGCCTGGTCACTGTCGGGCCTCGCTCGGCGCTTCAGCATCTCCGTCAAAACTTCAGCGGGTTGTTCAGCGTCTCGCCTATGGCTTCAGCGGCTGCCGAGTGGGGCGCCAGCTGATCTTGGTGGTGGAAGTCGCGTGTGGGCGTGTCTGGTACGACTTGGCGGCGATCGGGCGATCGGGCGATCGGGCGTTCGAGGGGGCCGGGGGGCGTAGCGCTTCGTGCGGGGCTTATACGTCATTCACTTCGGTGCATGTGTGACGAGTTCGGCGTGCGCGAGATCGGCGAACAGTGCTGTGGCTTCGCGGCGGTCTTCCTCTGCGGGACCGGTCTGCCAGGCTGATCGTGCCAACGATTGGCCGAGGGTGGGCAGCGCCCTCGGCGCGGGGGCCGTAGAACCTGGTGAGTTCGTCGGCCGCGCCGAACGTATCGACTGCTGCTGCGGTGAATGGCAGGTGCCGCGTTGGCGAAACACTTCCGGCTGCGGGGCCGTAGTGCCGGTAGGCCGGTACGGGGACGCGAACACGGGCTGGGCAAAGGTCCGTAGGGCGGTCGAGGAGCGTTGCCCAGGTGTGGGGCTACTCGCCGGCCGACCGGCTGAGGTTGTCGGGGAGCAATTCGTGTACGGAGACGCCGAGGCCGTCCGCGATGGCGTACAGGCGGTCCACGGAAACGCTGTGCCGAGCGCTTTCCACTTCTGCGTAGAAGGAGCGGTCCAGCCCAGCCGCTCTGGCCGCAGCCGTCTGAGTCAGCCCCGCCCGCTCTCGCACCTCGCGTACGCGGCGGCCGAAGGCGACGCGGCGCTCGGCGGCGAGGTTGCTGGTAGTCGGCACAGGAAGAAGGTAATGCATCGATGTGTAGGATATGTCCTACACATCGGCCGGAAGGGCCGTTGAGCTGCATGTTTGGTGGGGGTGGAGTGTGTCCGCGGCCGAGTCTCAGTCGCTTCCGGTGCCGGCGGGGAGATCCGTGGTGGTCGACAGTGGCGTTTCGGGTGTCGACGGCGGCAGGGGCATGAGCTTGCCTGGCGCGGGGCCGCGGAGGATGGCCTTGGTGCTGCTTCCGGAAGAGGGTGAGTCGCTTGGTTCGTGGGTGGACCGGGTGGCCGCTGACCACATGGTTCCGCCAGGTGTGATCGGCCGGTTGCTCGGTCTGCAGGCTCGGCCCTATCTGAGGGCCAAGTTCCACCCGGTCTTCTACGGCATCGTTCCCACCCCGATGACGCTGGCCCACATCGGGCAGGCGACCGGTATCAGTGCTAACCGGATCGCGGCCATGCATCTGTCGCGGTACTCCGGGACGGCTCTGGACCTGAGTGGCATCGATATGACGGACGAGCGGACAGTGAGTGTCATCGCTCGTCACGGGTGGGCCATGCTCTCCGCCTCCCGTGCCTGCCCGCCGTGTCTGGCGGAAAGCGGCGGGGTGTGGCAACTGGCCTGGCGGCTGGGCGCAGTCGCCGTCTGCCCGGTTCACCGGGTGCGCCTGGTGGAAGTCTGCCCGCGGTGCGGCATTCGGCTGCGCCAGGGGCTGAGGCGTGGGCCACGTTACCTGTCCACGCGTTCCCGGACCGACCCGGTCCGGTGTGACAACTCCAATGCGGGCACCCGCTGTCCGCAGGACGTTCGCGATCTTCCCGCGGAGCCCGTCGCGCCGGAGCTTGCCGCCTGGCAGAGCCGCATCCTTCACGTCGCGGAAGGGGGCGCCGCGCACATCGGCGGTGAGACGGTCGGGGGATGGGAGTGGTTCACCGCCCTGTCCTCGCTGGCCGCGGTCATCCGCTTCGCCGCGCCGGTGTGTCCGGCCGTGGACACGTTGCCTGTGCCGGAGACCGCTCGCCGGGAGCTGGCGACCGCCACGGTCAATCGTTCGGCGGGCGGCTTCGCTTCGAGGCTTCGGACCATGCCCCCAACCGTCGATCTGACCCTGGCCGTACTAGCGGCTGCGGCGCCGGTCTTGTCCGCTGCCGACCCCGATGCGCTGAGGTCAGCCCTGGACCCCTGGGTGAAGGCCGCCGTGGCCCGTCGCCGTGAGGTCGACCACAACCCCCTGCGGGGCTTGCCGCTGCCGGGACCGCTGGCTCAGGCATACGACCAGGCGATCGGGCCGATGTCCAGGGTTGCGGGGGTGACCCGTACGACCGCACCTCGCCTCGCACTGCCCTTCCACCGGATTCCGCAACTGCTGGACGCGGAGGACTACGCCAGCCTCATCGCCCCGCATCTGCCGGGTGCCGCACGGGCAAGCGGCCGCCGTCTGGCCTCGATGGCCGTGGCACGTCTGGCCGGAGCCGACACCTGGGCGGCAGCAGCCCGCGTGCTGGAGATGCCCGCGGGCCGGGCGGCCCGCGCCTCGGACGTGGTGGTGCGCTGTATCGGCGACGCTCACGCCTTCTGGCAGGCGGTTGCCGAGGCCGGAAGGCGGCTGGAGAGCCGTGAGCCGGCCGATTACGCTCGCCGCCGCCGAATCCTGGCCGACCTGGACGAGATCCCGCACGCGGTGCTGTACGCCGTCTGCTGGCCACGAGGCCACCCCGTCACCACCCGGCTCCGTCGCAACGCGGCGATCTGGCTGTGGACCCACCTCACCGGCGGTCACGCCCGTGAGGCCCCCGCGTACAGGGCTGATGAGCGGGCCAGTAGGGCTTCCATGGTGGACAGCTGGCGCCTCTTCCGTCGCAACGTCCGCCCGTTCCTCACCGATGCCTTGATCGCGTACGGCAACGACCTCCTTGCCCAGCACCCCGACTCAGGACGCTACCTGTGAGCCCCGTGCCCAGAAGCACGCGCACCTTGCGTCGTATCCCGACGCGGACCGCGCGGCCACGGCTGACCATCACCAGCCTCGACCCCGAGACTGAGCTGCCGGTCACCCGCACCCTGGCTTCCGCGGCTGAGGTCGCTTTCGAGAGCTGCCCGCCGATCCGCCGCATCCCTCACTACATCGGGCAGAAGCACACGCCGGGCTGGTTCTGGTCGGCTACCACGGGCACGCTGCTGGGCTACGAGAGCTACCTGGAGTCGCAGTGGCTGACGCTGTACGACTTCGACCCCACCATCACCGGGATCTCCACCCAGTCCCTGATCCTCGACGGCGTCGGTGTGGGGGAGGTGTGGGAGCACACCCCGGATATCTTCTGCCGCCGCAGCGACGGCACCGCGCTGCTGGTGGACGTCAAGAATCCCCGGCTTCTTGACGACCCTGATGTCCTTCTGCAAGCCGAGCGCACCCGCGTGGTGTGTGTCGAACTCGGCTGGGACTACCGCCTGGTCGGCTCCGTCGATGCCCAGCGCTTCGCGAACATCTCTTGGCTCGCCGGCTATCGCCGCCCCCTGCACGCAGGGGCTGATCTCGCCAACCGGCTGATCGCCCTCGCCCGCCGTCCGGTCGCCATCGAGTTCCTGCTCAGCTTCATGGACGAACCCGAGCTGGCCTTCCCCGTGCTGTGCCACCTGCTGTGGCACCACCGTCTGATCTGCGACCTCGATACGCCCCTGCGGGGCTCCACCACCGTGACCGCCGTGAAGGATCCTTCATGACCACCGCCCCTCGGCCTGCTGCCACCCGTCTCAAACTGGGCGACTGGATTCAGTGGGAGGACGAACGCCACCAAGTCATCGGCTTCCTCGACACCGCCGTACGCCTGCGCTCCCAGGGCGGCTCCTTCCAGGTCATCGTGACCGCCGAACTGTTGGCCGACACCACGTTCCACACGGCGGACGCTGCCGATGCCCCTGATGTCCCCGCGCGGGACAACGAGCTGACCCTCAGCCCCGGCGCTCTGCTGGACGGCCTGCCGGACACGGAGATCGAGCGCGTCACCGAGCTGGAGGCCCATCTGCTGGAAGCCACCACCGGCTACCGCTCCCTGGCCGCCCAGGCAGAGGGCACCGCCGCCCCGCGCCCCGAGTACGAACCCGATCTCCCGCTGCGGCAACGCATCGCGGCCAAGGCCACCGAGATAGGTATGACCGACCGGCGACTGTGGGATGTCCTCGGCGCCTGGCGCGCCGAAGGACTGTGGGCCCTGGTCGACAAACGCAAGTACAAGCCGTCCAACCCGCTCGCCGGCGTCGACGCCAGGATCATCGAAGCGATCCTCGACCAGCACACTGCCGAGATCGACGACTCCACCGGCAGCCTCGACCGCTTCCACCGCCGCGTCCAGAACCGCCTGGACACCAAGCACGGCGCGGGCGCAGTGCAACTGCCCTCGCGGGCCACGTTCCACCGCTACACCCAGCTGCTGCTCAAGGGCCGGCACACCTTCGGCGCCTCCACCACCCGCCGCGCCACCGCCCAGCAGCCCGACCGGCTCTTCGAACACCTGGTGGCCCACCGTCCCGGCGAGATCGTCCTGATGGACTCCACCCCGCTCGACGTACGCGCCTGGGACCCGGCCACCGACACCACCCACGGCGTCGAACTCACCGTCGCCCTCGACCTGGCCACCCGCTCGCTGCTGTCCTGGCGCATCACGCCCGAGTCCACCAACGCCCTCGACGTCGGCCTGCTGCTCATCGACGCCATGACCCCGGAGCCGATGCGGCCCGGCTGGGCCGACCGGCTCCGCTACGACATGGCCCGCATCCCGCTGCCCCGCAAACTCGACTACCACCAGCGGCTCGCCGACGGAGCCGCCCGCCCCGTCGTCTTCCCCGAAACGCTGATCATCGACCACGGCAAGCAGTTCGACTCCGACGTCGTGCACCGCGCCTGCACCCGCCTCGGAATCAACCTGCAGCTGGGCCGCAAGGGCAAGCCGACCGACAAACCCCACGTCGAGGCCGTATTTGGCACGATCAACGAGCAGTTCAGCAAGCACGTCGCCGGCTACAAGGGCAACAACGTCGTCCGCCGCGGCAAGAACGTCGAACAAGCCGCCCGCTGGTCGATCCCCGACCTGGAAGACTTCTTCGCCGAATACGTCGTCTCCGTCTACCAACGCCGCCACCACGACGGCCTGGTCATGCCCGGCTTCCCCGACCTGCGGCTGTCCCCGAACGAGGCGTACGCGCTCTGCGTCGCGCGCAGCGGCTACGTCGCCTGTCCCACCGACCCCGCGCTCTACTACGAACTGCTGCCCATCCAGTGGCGCACGATCCAGCCCTACGGCATCGAATACCAGTACCTCACCTACGACGCGGACATCCTCTACCGCTACCGCAAGGCCACCTCCCCCTACCCGGGCGGCAAGTGGCCCATCCGCGTCGACCCCCGCAACGTCCTCCACGCCTACTTTCAAGACCCCGCCGACGGCGCCTGGCACGTGCTGCGCTGGACCCACGCCGCCGATGACCAGGTGCCGTTCACCGACATCACCCTGCGCGAGGCCGTCCGCCTGGTCACCCTCCGCGGCGGCAACCCGGACAACCAGGACGAGGTCGCGGCCACCCTGCGCGAACTGCAGAACCGCACCGACGCCCCCGAGTCCTGGACCACCGCCGACCGCCGCAGGCGAGCCCGGGACGCCGAACGCGCCCGCACCGTCGCCCGCGACCAGCACCGCGCCGCCCAGAACGCCCAGGAGAACTCCCGCCCCGCGGCCATCCCACCGCTCAAAGCCGTCCCCGCCCCCGACGAGGACAGCGACAGCGAGCCCGGCAGCCGCCGGTTCGACCTCGGCGACCTCACACCCCTTCCGGTCTGGTCACCCGGCAACGACACGCAGGAAGGCTGACCGTGATCCACCCCGGATTCTCCGAACCGCGCACCAAAGAGGAGTGGCGGGCCTACCTCGCCGCCCTCGCGCACATGCCAGGCCGCCCCGAACTACCCGCCTGGAGCGCGTACCAGGCGATGAGCGAAGCAGAGCGGGCCGCCTTCAACGAGGCCAGAGACGACTACCACTCGGCCTTCGTCATCCTGCGCACCCCACCGATGGACCGCATCCACCAGCAGATCACCAAGAAACTCAAACTCAACAAGGACGCCCCGGCCGGAGCCCGACCCGGCATCGTCATCGACGGCCCGCCCACCGTCGGCAAATCCACCCTCGTCAAGACCTTCGCGGCCGACTTCGAGACGGGACTGCGCCGAAAGTACCCCGATCGCTTCGGCCGGGCCGGCGACGACTACGTCCCGGTCGTCTACATCAGCGTCCCGGCCGGAGCCACCCCCAAGATGCTCTCCGCAGCCATCGCCCAGTACATGAACCTTGAACTGCCCCGCGGCGCGACCAGCACCGACATCACCGGACTGGTCCTCGCGGCGCTACGCAGGTGCGGCACGCAGCTCGTCATTATCGACGACATCCACTTCCTCGACGTCTCCGTCAAGGACGGCCGCCCGGCCAACGACCACCTCAAGCACCTCGCCAACTTCTGCGCCGCCACCTTCGTCTATACCGGCGTCGAAGTCCTCAACTCCGGCCTGTTCCTCGAAGGCGGACACAAGGAACGCGCCACACAGACCGCCGGACGCTTCACCCACTTCGAACTGCGCCGCTTCGGCATCGACACCCTCGCCGCCGCCCGCGAATGGGCAACCGTCGTCAAGTCCATGGAGGAGGCTCTCGGCCTGTTGAGACACCAGCCCGGCTCACTCGACTGGGAATACCTCCACGACCGCACGGGCGGCAGCATCAACAGCCTCTCCATCCTCATCAGAGAGGCAGCCCTCGACGCGGTGGCCACCGGCAGCGAGCGCATCACCAAGAAGATCATGAACGAGATCGTGCTGCCCCGCGCCAGCGAAGAGTCCTACCGCAACAAGCGAAGGCGCCGCCGGAACCCGCCCGCAGACTCGGCAGGGGAGGCCGAAGCCAGCTGACCGCCGAGGCCGTTCTCCGAAACTGCGACGAGGGGCTGAGCCCCGGCCGGATCAGGTGTCCCGGCAAAACAAGGATTGCAGCAAGGAGGGCGGGCCTCGTACGGGTCAGGTGCCATAGGGCGGGACACGAGGGGCGGCCCAGTCCGGCGATGCCGCGCTCGACGGCGGTCCTCGCCACGATCGCACCCGCATCAGCAGCGACGGGGTCGACCGGAGCAGGTCCCGCTCCGCTGCGAGTGCCACCACAGCGATGACCGGACGCTTGCCCGTGCTGGGAAGCCGCCTGGTAGTAGTCCTGGCGTTCGGGAGGATACTCAGCTTGAGCTTCCAGCTCGCTGCGTGTGCTTCTCGTGATATTTCGGTTGTAAGTGGGACGGCAAGACCATCAGGGGTTCCGAGCACATCGATTGGCCTGGATCGGTCGCTTGCTCAGGGTTCTGTAGAGCCATGAGAGGTGCCGCGTCGCTTCGTCACGAAGCTGGAGTAAGTGAAGCGTCAGTCGTCTTGGAGGCTGCGCCGATCAGTTCCAGCCGATTCGCATCCATTCCGGGTCCGCTATCTCTCGAGAGCGCTGCGTGGAGCAAAGCCGGGCTAATCTCCGGGGGTTGGACGGGGAGAGAGGCGTGCGGAGATGCGTAGTGGAGCCAAACTGACGATTGTCGGCGGGGTGTTCCTCGTCGTTGCGAGCGGCGTGGGGTACGGGGGGTACAACCTCTGGAACGGAGTGACTGGGGGTTCTCCGTCAAAGAACGAGGTCGAGCAACGGCGGACGGGACCGGTCACCTCCGAGGAGGTGACCGGAACGGCGAAGGAGTTCCTGGCGGCGTGGGCGAGCGGCGAGCCGGAACGAGCCGCGCAGTTGACCAACAACCCAGTGGAGGCCGGCCCCGCACTGCTCGCCTACCGGGATGGCGCCAAGATCGCGAAGGCCGACATCGTGCCAGGCAGACCTGAAGGGATCACGGTGCCGTTCACGGTCCGTGCCACCGTCTCGTATGGAGGGCACACCAAGGCATGGTCGTATGCCTCGAAGCTGACTGTGGTGCACGGACTGACCACGGGGCGACCACTGGTGGACTGGAAGCCAACCGTGGTACACCCGAAGCTGAGTAAGGGGGCGACCCTGCGGACCGGCGATGCGAAGGCAGCCGCGCTTGCTGTTGTGGGCCGTGGCGGTGTCGAGTTGACGCAGGAGAAGTACCCTTCGCTCGGGCCGATCCTGGATGAGCTGCGCAAACGGTACGGCACGCGAGTCGGAGGAGAACCCGGGATCGAGACCTGGATCGACTCCGGCTCGGAAGGGGGGGGCGGACACAACGCTGCTGACACTCAGCGAGGGCGTGAAAGGTCGCCTGGAGACGACCATCGACCCGGCTGTGCAGTCGGCAGCAGAGCAGGCGGTCAAGAGGTACAGGAGCGCCGCGGTTGTCGCGATACAACCATCGACGGGGGCGATACGGGCAGTCGCCAACAGCCCTGCCAGCGGTAATAACACCGCCTTCCTCGGCCGCCTCGCCCCCGGCTCCACCCTCAAGATCGTGACTGCCGCGCTGCTCCTGGAGAAGGGCCTGGTTACGGCAGACGGCCCGGCCGAATGCCCGAAGACCGCCATGTACTACGGGCGTACGTTCAAGAATCTCGACGACTTCGAACTCGGCACTGTCCCATTCAAGAAGAGTTTCGCCCGCTCTTGCAACACCGCCTTCATCAAGAAGATCGACGATGCCCATGACGATGCAGCCCTCGGCAAGGAAGCCCGTGAGGTGTTCGGCATAGACAAGGAATGGAAGACTGGTATCGCTTCCTTCGACGGGAGGATCCCAACAGAGGCCGGCGGCGAAGCAGCCGCGCAGTACATCGGCCAAGGCACAGTTCAGATGAACCCGCTCACTGTGGCCTCGATCACCGCCACCGCTAAAGCTGGCGCGTTCAAGCAGCCGTATCTCGTTTCCCCGGGCCTCGACGATCGCGCCGTTGCCACTGCTGATCGTCCCCTGAACAAGGCGGTGGCCCGACAGCTGCGCGACATGATGCGAGACACCGCAACGAGCGGAACGGCTGCGAAAGCGATGGCCTCGGTCGGCGGCGACAAGGGGGCGAAGACCGGTTCTGCCGAGGTTGACGGACAGCCTGACCCCAACAGCTGGTTCGCGGGTTTCTCCGATGACCTTGCGGCCTCCGCTGTAGTGCTGTCGGGCGGACACGGTGGCGACGCAGCCGGACCCATTGTGGCGCAGGTGTTGCGTGCGGGGTAAAGTCCCAGGAACCATTCTATTGTCCCATCCTCAAGAAACGTGCAGGTCAAAACTCGGCTCACTGAGTGACTCTGTCGGGGATCTTGGAGTTTTCGGGACGAGGGCTGTTGGCGCTTGGAACACTTCGGACGGTCCTGCATAGTTCCGTCCACCTGAGGTGATCAGTGTCCGTTCGTCCCCGGTCCGGTGCGGTAGTTCCCGAGCTCACAGCCCAGATGGCGCGGGCCAGTAAGCCAGCGGCACCACGGCGATGTGGGTACGTGATCACCTCGATGGTCTCTGGGACGACAGGGACTTCGCTTCCTGGTACCCGCGCGATGGCCGCCCCGGACTCTCACCGGCCCAGATGGCCACGGTCTGTGCCCTGCAGTGTGGACGTTCACGTATTCCGTGACCGTCGACATGCAGTTCCTGCTCAACCTTTCCGACCGGCAGGCGGCCGAGGCCGTGCGGTGCCGCATCGACTTCAAGTACGCACTCGCCCTGGAACTGGACGACCCGGGATTCCACCACAGCGTGCTGACGGACTTCCGTGATCGCCTGTGCGAGGACGACAACGCGGACCAGCTGCTCTCCCTGTTGCTGACACGGATGCGGGAAGCCAACATGGTCGCCGAACGAGGGAGACAGCGCACCGACTCCACCCAAGTCCTGGCCACCGCGCGGGACCTCACCCGACTGGAGCTGTTCCTCGAAGCGGTGCGCGCGGCCTTGGAAGAAGACGCCCAGCGGGCACCGGACATCCTCGACGGCCTGGTGGATGCCGAGTGGGTCACCCGCTACGGGCGTCCAGTCCGACTCCCCAGCCAGCCGAGTCACTGCCGCGTCAACCTGTCACCGGGGTCTGAGGAACATCCGTGTCAGATCGTGCGCTACGGGTTCTCCGGGCTGGTTGGGGCTTTGACCTTGGGTGATTGAGCGTCGGAGCCTTCGAGGGTCGTTGTTGTCGATCTTCGGAGAACTGTTGTGGCGGTCGAGTTCCTGACGGACGAGCAGGCGGCCCGGTATGGGTCGTTTCACGAGGTGCCCTCGCGGGCGGAGCTGGAGCGGTATTTCTTCCTGGACGATGCGGACCGGGAGGCGGTGCAGGCCAAGCGCCGGGCTCACAACCGGCTCGGGTTCGCGGTCCAGCTCACGAGCGTGCGGTTCCTGGGCCGGTTCATGCCGGACCCGCGGCAGGTGCCGGCGGAGGTGGCCGAGTACCTGGCCGAGCAGTTGGAGATCGCGGACGTCTCGTGCCTGAAGCTGTACGGCGAGCGGGACGGTACGGCCCGTACACATGCCGGGGAGATCCAGGAGTCCGGAGGCTGGCGGGACTTCGCCGAGGTCCGAGACGAGCTGGTGGTCTGGCTGGACGCACGGGCTTGGACGACCGGGGACGGGCCGAAGGCGTTGTTCGACGCGGCGGCGGGCTGGCTGCGCGAGGGCCGGGTGCTGCTGCCGGGAGCGAGTCGCCTGGCACGGCTGGTGGGCACGGTGCGGGAAGCGGCGAACCAGCGGCTGTGGGACATGCTGTACGGGCTGCTGAGCGTCGGTCAGCGGGCGGTGCTGGACTCGCTGCTGACCGTGCCGCCCGGCGAGCGGGGCTCGGAGCTGGACCGGCTGCGACGCGGTCCGGTACGGGTGTCGGGCCCGCAGATGAAGTGGTCGCTCCAGCGGGCGGAAGAGATCGCCGCCCTCGGCATGGGAGACCTGGACACGTCGGCGATCCCGCCCCGGCGGCTGGCGGAGCTGTCCCGGTACGGCGTGGACGGCAAGGCATCGCTGCTGCGCCGCCACGGCGATTCCCGTCGGCTGGCGACGCTGCTGGCTAC
This sequence comes from Streptomyces sp. NPDC058955, assembly GCF_042741435.1. NCBI lineage: Bacteria > Bacillati > Actinomycetota > Actinomycetes > Kitasatosporales > Streptomycetaceae > Streptomyces > Streptomyces sp. NPDC058955. The sequence continues at coordinate 35,858 of NZ_JBHYKM010000011.1, forward strand.
GACGGTCTACCTGACGACCCGGGCCGTCGACGACGCGCTCGACCTCCTGGAGGTGCTGATCGCGACGAAGCTGTTGGCCAAGGCCGAGCGCGAGACCGTCAAGGAGAAGATGAAGACGCTACCGCGCGTGGAACGGGCCTCAGCGAAGCTGGCGACCGCGTTCCAGGTCGTTTTCGACACCACGAGCGAGCTGGTCGACACCGACACCGGGGAGGTCACCGGCCCGGCAGTGGAGTCGTTCGAGGCGATGTGGGAGCGGATCGAGGCGGTGGTGCCCCGGCACGAGCTGGCCGCCGCGATCGCCGCGCTGTTCGAGCTGACCCCGCCGCTGGACTCCGATGCGGACGAGGCGTGGCGGTCCATGCTGGTGAGCCGGTTCGGCACCGTCCGGCCGTTCCTCAAGCTCCTGGTCGAGGTCGTCGACTTCGGTGCCGCTCCCGAGGGCGAGGCCGTGCTGGACGCGCTCAAGTCCCTGCCGGACCTCATGGGTCGCAAGAAGGTCGGCCCGGCCGAGATCGACACCGGCCTGCTGGTCGGCTCGTGGCGGCGCCTGGTGCTCTCGGCACCCCACCTGGAGCCGGGCACGGTGGACTGGAAGGCGTACACCTTCTGCGTCCTGGAGCAGCTGCACCGGATGCTTCGAAGCAAGCAGGTGTTCGCGAAGAACTCCTCCAAGTGGGGCGACCCGCGGGCGAAGCTGCTGGCCGGTGAGGCGTGGGAGCAGGCGAGGCCGACCGTGCTGGCCTCGCTCGGACTGCCCGGGGAGGCGGGCGAGCACCTGGCGGCGCGGGCGGCGCTGCTGGACGGCACGTACCGGGAGGTCGCCGGGCGCCTGCCGGACAACGCGCAGATCGTCTTCGACGACGACGGCCGGCTGCACTTCGCCGCGCTGGAGCCGGAGCCCGAACCGGCCTCCTTGCTCGATCTGCGGGCCGCGGTGAACGCGATGCTGCCTCGTGTGGACCTGCCCGAGGTGCTGCTGGAGGTCTTCTCCTGGACCGGCGCCGACCAGGCGTTCACCTCGGTCACCGGCGGCGAGGCCAGGCTGAGGGACCTGCACGTCACGATCGCCGCGCTGCTCGTCGCCCACGTGTCGGCGTACACGTGAACGTCCCCACCCGCGTACGGATGAAAAGGGACAGTTGTTGATGCGGTGAGACCTGCTGTCCCGGCACTCTGCTGCGTGGTCGGTGAGAGGCGGCGGAAGGCGGTCGACGGTGGTCCTGGATCCGCATCGTTGGTTGGAACTGCGGCGTTTCCGCAGTCTGTTGGATTCCGGGGCGATCAGCCTGTCGGAGGTGGCCCGGGAGACCGGGCTGGACCGGAAGACGGTTCGTAAATATCTGTCGGCACCGGGGCCGGCGACCCCGCCGCGCCGGTCGCCGAACGGGCGGTCGAAGGCGAGGGTGATCGACGCGTTCGCGCCGTTGGTCGACTCGATGCTGCGGGCCGAGATCCTGATGAAGGCCGCGGTGATCCACGAGCGGTTCACCCAGGAGTACGGGTTCACCGGCAACTACCAGCGCGTCAAGCTCTACGTTCAGGAAGCCCGCCCGAGGGTCGCCGAGGAACTCGGCATCACGCCGAAGGATCTCGCCGGCATGCACCGCCGGTTCGAGGTGATCCCCGGCGCCCAGGCCCAGGTGGACTGGGGTGACGAGGGAATGATCCTCGCCCACATGGGCATCGGGAAGGTCTACTCCTTCCACATGACACTGTCGTACTCGCGCGACCCGTTCTGCTGCTTCACCACCAGCCAGGACCTCCAGACGTTCTTCGACTGCCACCGCCGGGCCTTCGCCCACTTCGGCGGGGTGCCGATGACGATCGTCTACGACAGGACCAAGACCGTCGTCCGACGCCACGTCGCCCCAGGCGAAGCTGTCCCGCTGCACCCGGAGGCGGTCGGGTTCGCCGGCCACTACGACTTCGACATCGACGTGCTGGCCGCCTACCGTCCCACCGGCAAGGGACGCGTCGAACGGCAAGTCCTCATCGTCCGCGACCATGTCCTGTCCGGCCGGTCCTTCTCCTCGGTCGAGGAGATGGACGCCGCCTTCGCCACCTGGGTCCCGCAGCGACGGGCTCAGGCCCACAGGACGCACCAGCAGATCATCGGAGAGCGGGCGGCCCGTGATCACGTGGCTCTCAAGCCCTTGCCGCCGACCCCGTATCTGGTGGCCGAACGACACCTGCGGCCGGTCGGCAAGGACTGCCTGGTCGCCTTCGGCGGCAACCTCTACTCGGTGCCCGCCCGCAGGGTCCGCCCCCGGCATCTGGTGGAGATCCGGGCCACGAAGTCGCAGATCATGCTGCATTCCACCGTCGCGGATGCCAGCGGCGAGACGCTGCTGGCCACCCACCCGCGGGCGATCGGCCGCGGGGTCCGCGTCGTCGAAGAGGCTCACTGGGACGGCCTGCCCACGGGCAAGGGACGCCGAACCACCACCGGCGATGTTCTGCCACAGCCACGTCGTGAGCGTCCTCGGGGCGAGGAGACAGGGCCGTTGCAGGCTCTGCTGAACCAGGCCGCGGCCACCCATATCGAGGTCGGCCGCCGTCCGCTGTCGGTCTATGACGAGCTGACCGGAACCCGCCCCTTCACCATCCACCCGAGCACGAGGGAAACGTCTTGAGCGAGCTGGTCTCCACCCGCATCCGCAACACGGCCGGCAAGCTCGGCCTGCCCCACCTGGCGGAAACCATCAGGGAATACACCCGGCGGGCCGACGAAGGGAAGATGGGCTACCTCGACTTCCTCGACCTGGTCCTGTCCGAGGAACTGGCCGTCCGCGACGACCGCCGCTTCCGCCAGGGACTGCGGCTGTCCCGGCTGCCGCACCACAAGACGCTCGACGAGTACGACTTCTCCTTCCAGCCCGACCTCGACCCGCGCAAGGTCAAGGACCTCGCCACCCTCTCGTTCGTCGAGGGCAAGGCGAACGCCGCTCTGCTCGGGCCGCCCGGGGTCGGCTAGACGCACATCGCCGTCGCCCTGGCGGTCGCGGCCTGCCGGGCCGGCTACTCGATCTACTTCACCAGCCTCGACGACATGGTCCGCAACCTCAAAGCCGCCGAGGCCGCAGGCCGTCTGACGAACAAGCTCGGCACCTACCTTCGGCCCGGCGTCCTCGTCGTCGACGAGGTCGGCTACCAGCCCCTCGAACGAGCCGAGGCGAACCTGGTCTTCCAGGTCATCTCCAAGCGCTACGAGAAGGGCTCGATCATCCTGACCTCGAACAAGACCTTCAGCGAATGGGGCCAGGTCTTCGGCGACGAGGTCCTCGCCACCGCCATCCTCGACCGGCTCCTCCACCACTGCGAAGTGATCTCCATCAACGGCCCCAGCTACCGGCTGAAGAACCGCCTCAAGGCCATCGAGCGAGAGACGGAAGTGGCATAAGAGTCTCACGAGGCACTTGGCGCGGTCTGCCTCTTCCCTCGACGGCCGGATCTCAACGCGAAATAGGACGTCACCGCCGTCGCAACGAGAGGCAGGAGCGGATACAGAACTGCCGTCCCCCAGGACGTGAAGCTCTTGTCCACCACCTCAAAGGTTCCCCACGGCGTTCTGGCCGCGGGTACTACGTCCCCTTGCTTGCCGTCATAGCGCACCGTCACGGTGTTCATGCTCACGTCGCCCACAAGCCGACCCGAGCACTCGACGTGGCTTCCACTTCGACTGCTTTCGAGCCGGCACTGCGAAAGACGAACCTGGACTTCGTTCCCAGCCAGTCCCAGCCGCACGAGCCCGAGAGCCCCGGCCCACACCGTTACCCCCAGAAACAGCACAGCAAGCACGCTCCAGGCCGCGGCTGCTATGCCCCACCCCTTAGTTGTCATGGAGCCAGCATGGCGCACCAGGATCAGAAACAACTGGGGACGTTCGTCCGTACGCAGCTGGGGAGAGAAGTCCGTACGCCGACACCACGGCTGCAACGTTGGCTACACCCCCGTGATCGGCGGGGCGGACGCGCTGAAGTACGGGCGGCTCTCCCACGTCGACCAGAGCTACCTGCGGCTCGCGACCTACTTCTCTGAACTAAGCGGGACGGTCTCCTTCGGGCAGCACGAAGTCCAGCGCGGGGGAAGCGGGCGCGGGCCAGAAGTCGTCAGGGCACCAGGCCGACCGAAACGGCTGCTCCCATCCAGTCGCCATGTCGGGGGTGACCAGGCCGAGGATCTTGCCCGGGTGTCGGAGTCGGTAGTAATGCTTGAAGACCCTTCCGACTGTGTTGAGTGCTTGGTCCAGGTCCGTCCAGGCCAGGGTGATCTTCTCGTCGGTGATCTCCCGATGGGCGACGATCTTGTTGGTGTAGTAGCGGGTGGCCCGTGCTGCTGCGTGGAGAGCCTCGATGTGGATCTCGATTGGATCTTGGTCCAGGCAGCCCGTGTCCGGGGTGAGGGCGAACATGTCGAAGCCGCGTATCTGAATCGTTTTGTATTCGGCTGCGATCTCCGGGTCAGCGAGGATGCTTGCCTCGTAGCGGGCCCGGTTGGCCATGTGCGGAACCTCCGTGAGCCGACGGAGACAGCGGGCGAGACTCGACGTCCTGCTGTCGGTGTCGCACTCGCGGCGGATCCCCGTGCACTGGGTGGTCACGTAGTTCCTTATGAACCAGTTCGTGACGATGGTGTTGAGCTGCAGGTTCGGACCACCCACCACCCACATGTCCTGGATCGAGTTCCAGACGTGGCGGTTGTGAAAGAGCGTCTTGATGTCTCGTTCCGCAGCGTCAAAGTTGGCGCACCACTTCTGCCACCGGATGTCATCTTTCCTCATGTGCAGAGGCTAGGTGGAGAGTCCGCTGACACGCCCGGCAACCTTTGGGAAGGATGGCAACCCGAGATCGACTGCAGTGGATCTTCGGTCCTGCTCGGCGTCGAGCTGGGCGAGCTTGTCCTCGGCGGCGGCGAGGCTGACGCTGAGCCCGTCGACTTCGCCGAGCCAGCCTTCGCGTTCGGCTTCGGCGATGCGCGCGATGAGGTTGACCCGGATCTCGTCGAGGCGGGGCCGCTCGTGCGGGTCGACGCGGAGCATCGCGCACCGGACGCAGGCGTGCTCGTGGACGCACTCGCTGCCGAATGACCGGCCGCAGGTGCCGAGGGAGAGCTTGCGGCGTTCGAAGTGGCCCAGGAACGCCTCCCACTCCTCACTGGTGGGGACGCGGTATTCCTCGCCGGGACGCAGGCTGCGGCGCCGGGCGATGAACGCCTGGTGGGCGGCGATGGCTGCGCTGGGATAGACCGCGTTGTAGTGCATCGTGGTGTTGATGTCGTCGTGGCCGGCGATGACCTGCGCGATGTGCGGAGGCAGGCCGTTCATGATCGCGTCGGTGATGAACATCCTGCGGAAGTCGTGGGGCTGGTAGTCCAGCAGCTCGCCGGCGGCGTCGGTCAGCTGGGCGGCCTCGATCACCTCGTTGAGCGCCTTGCGGATCGTGTTGACAGACAGGACGTGGTCCTCGCCGTTGACCCGCCACTGGAACAGCAGCGGCATGGGTGGGTTCCAGACCCTCTCGGCCGCGTCATAGCTGACCACCAGGGGGACGACCCCGCCCGCGCCCCGGATCCGGCAGACGATCGCGCTCAGGACGTCAGCGAGCTCGGGGGTGACCAGCAGGACGCGTTACTCGTCGGTCTTCGACGGCGCGATCTGCAGCAGCGGGACGACCTCGCCGGTCGTGGGCAGCCGGTATTGCAGGATGCTGTGGTGGCTGAGCTCCAGCATCTCCTCGATCCGGATGCCGGTGTGCCGCAGCACTTCGATCGTGGCCCAGGCCCAGAAGGCTCGGTTCTCCGCGGCTTTGAGGTCGGTCCGTCGGCCGCCGGGCTGGAGGTAGGCGGTGGTGGTGCGGTGCGGGTCGGCAGCCCAGTTCGAGGTGCGAGCCTTGCGGTAGATCTCGCCGAGCACGGTGAACTCGGCTCCGGCCGGGGCGGCTTCGACGGCTCCGAGGCGGGCCCGGGCGTCCTTGAGGTGCTGGTCGGCGGCGCGGACGAGGGCCGGGAGGTGCGGGAGCCTCTCGCGGGTGCGCTGGTGTGACCAGGACTTCTGCCGCTTCTGGCGCTTCTTGCTGGAGACCGGAGGGAAGGGGCAGCGGACGGCGTGCTGTCCCCACCGGGCCGGTTCCTCCAGCGCCCACTGGGCCAGGTCGAGGTAGAAGGCCCTCACCGACATCATGAGGGTCGGCGCGTCCTTCCTGGGGACGCTGGCCTCGGTGACCGTTCCGTTGGTCTGGCGGCGGCGGACGGTCCTGGTGGCCAGGCGCGTCTTCCAAGCCTCGGCGACCTCGGGCGCCAGGGCGAGGGAGTCGATCCCGGGGTGGTGTCGCTCCAGGTCGGCCCAGAAGTTGGATGCGAGGACCCGGGACAGCCCCTGGAGCGAGTTGTAGTCCATCGAGGGTTGGCGCTCGGTCAGGTAGTCGACGATGATGTCGCGGACCGGGCGGCAGCGCAGCTGGTAGTGGTCGACCAGGTCGCCGATGCTGACCTGTCCGGTGAAGGTCTCCAGTCGGCTGAGCGAGGCCGGGGCGTCGGGCGGGAACTGCCCGGCCGCTCGCAGCCAGGCGTAGGCCAGCATCGTGGCGTGGTTCCAGTGCTTGCTGGCGGCCGACCGGATCTCCATAAGGTCACCGGCGGTGCAGTCCTGGACGGTGCCGCCCTTGGTGGCCAGCACCGCGCAGATGACCACCCGGGCGGTGCCGCCCGAGCGGGAAGTCCACTGGTCGGGCGGGACGGCGGCTTCGAGCCGGGCGAAGCCGTCCCGGTCGCGGCCGGCGGACATCGAGAGCATGAAGTGCCGGGAGCGGCGGACCGTGAGCCAGGCCGGGTGCATGCGGATCACGTCCGCGCAGATCAGTGCGAGCATTCCGGCCTTCAGCTCGGGCTCGCGGACGGGCCGCAGGCCGCGGGCGTCAGCCCACAGGATCACCTCTTCGCACCAGGTCTGCGGCTCCGCGGGGCCGGGGCTGGCTTTCCAGCGGGACTGCCAGCTGTTGCCCGGGAAGCCCTGGAGCCACTCCAGCAGGCGGCGGGCCCCGCGGAGCCGTGCGGCGAGGGCGCTCTGGGACGCGGGCCGCAGCGGCGGCCGGGCCAGCCGGTCCAGGACCTCCTCCGGCCCGGCGGAGGTGGCCGGCCAGACGTCGGGGACCGGTCGCGGCGGGAACTTCTCGCGCAGCGCATCCGCAGCGTTGCCCGTGAGGAGGCTGGTGGGCGGTGCCGGGCGCGGAACAGCCGGCGCGGTGATGGACGGGGTCATGCGGGTGGGCCTCCGAACAGGGTGTTCAGCGAGTCCGGGTTGTAGCCGGGGGCGAGCGGAGCGGGCTGGGGTTCCGCGCGGCGCCGTGCCTGGCGTGCGTGGTGGGCGAGCGCGCTCTCGATCACCTCATCGGCGCTGGGGGTGGTGTAGATCTGCGTGGTCGTCAACCGGGCGTGAGCGAGGACCCACTGCACGTGGGTCAGCGGCATCTTGGGGTCCTCGGCCATCCGGAAAGCAGCCGTGTGCCGCAGGTCATGGAGGGTCCAGTTGGAGCCCAGCAGCTGGTTGGCTCGGTTGAACATCTGTCGGGCGGCCGGGTAGTTCAGCGGGCGCCAGGGGCGCCGCAGCGTCCACCACAGCGGCTCGTCGCGGCCGTGCGGCGCCCCCTTGGCCCAGATCTCGTGCTGGTAGATCCGCAGCCAGACGAATGAGTCGGTGGAGGCCGGCAGCAGCTGAACATCGCTGGTGCCCTTGCGCGTCACCGAGATCAGCTGTTGCCCCGGCAGGGCGTCACGCTCCACCGAGTCGAGCAGTTCGTCCGCCCGGGCGCCGGTGGAGACCCAGGACGCCAGCAGGGCCCGGTCGCGGTTCGAGCGAAGGCCAGCGAAGATCTCGTTGAACTTGTCGTCCGGGATCCGCTTCGGGATCCGCTTGGGGACCTTGGGGCGGTAGCGGCCGGTGCGGGTGGGCGCGAAGGCGTCCATCGGGTTGTGGTGCTCGTGAACTCGGCTGCCCCGGCGTGAGCGGTCCAGGGGGAACGGGTTGACCAGCACGGTGTCCGTGCCGCGGTCGAGGTGGAAGCCGTAGAAGCCGCGCAGGACCGTCTCGCTGTGCGCGCGGGTGCTGGCCGCGTACTTCCGCCCGGGTGTCGGCTTGCCGGTCACAGGATTCGGTGTGCCCGGCGCCGACCGCGGTGCGGGCAGCCGCTCGGGTTCCCGACCCGCCTGCCGGTGGCGCCAATGCACCCGCACCGGCTTGTCGGCCAGCTGCATCCACCGGGCGAAGTCCCTTCCCTCCTCTCGGCTCGCGCGGTCCCAGGCGATGCCCAGAGCCCACAGGAACCGCCACCACCGCAGCAGGTCCATCCCGTACGACCGCAGCGTCGAAGCGGGGTTCCCAGACGCCTGAAGCTCGGCGAAGTACACCTCCACCGCCCACACGGCCGCACCGCCGGCGTCGAGCAGCCGGTACGGCTCCCACACATCACCGGTGTCGACCAAGCCCCCGACTTCGGGCAGCACGAGCCCCCTCATATCCCTGCCGGGACCCTCCGCGTCCATCATGCCCGGAAGCTAGCAGACAAGCCCCTGACCTGCGAAAACACCGCTTCTAGTTCAGTCAACATGTCCGGGCCGCGAACGCGACCCTGATCGAGCACCAGGCGTCCATCGGCCTCGCGAGCGCGTGGGGCGGCGGGCTCGTGGCCTCTGTGGACGGAATGCGGTTCGTCGTCCCGGTGCCGAGCGTGTACGCACGGCCGAACCCGAAGTACTTCGGCCGCCGGGGCGGCGCCACCTGGCTCAACATGATCAACGACCAAGCCGCCGGGCTCGGCGGGAAGGTCGTGGCTGGCACACCGCGCGACTCCCTGTATGTGCTGGACGTCCTCTACGACCGCGACGGCGGCCGCCGTCCGGAGATGATCGTCACCGACACCGCCTCGTACAGCGACATCGTCTTCGGCCTGCTCACGCTCGCCGGGTTCGCGTACGCCCCGCAGCTCGCCGACCTGCCGGACCAGAAGATGTGGCGCATCGACCGCACGGCCGACTACGGCGCCTTCCAGGACGCGGCCCGCGGCCGGGTCGACCTCGCCCGGATCAAGCGGCACTGGGAGGACATCCTGCGGATCATCGGCTCCATCCACACCGGCGCCGTCCGCGCCTACGACGTGATCCGGATGCTCTCCCGCGACGGGCGCCCGACCCCGCTCGGCGACGCGATCGCGCACTACGGGCGGATCGCGAAGACCCTGCACATCCTGCGCCTGGCCGACGAGCCCGGCTACCGGCGACAGATCAAGGTGCAGGCCAACCTCCAGGAAGGCCGGCACGCGCTCGCCCGGAAGATCTTCCACGGCCGCGCGGGGCAGCTCTACCAGCGCTACCAGGACGGCATGGAGGACCAGATCGGCGCCCTCGGCCTCGTCCTCAACGCCCTGGTCCTCTTCAACCCCCGCTACATGGACGCCGCCGTCACCCAGCTCCGCGCCGACGGCTTCGAGGTCCGCGACGAGGACGTCGCGCGCCTCTCCCCGTTCGTCCGGCACCACGTCAACATGCTCGGCCGGTACTCCTTCCAGCTCCCCGACCTGCCCGGCGGTCTGCGGCCCCTGCGGGACAAGAACGCTGCCGCCGACGACGAGTAGGCGCCGGCGCGGCGCGATCGGGCGGAAAGTCGGACCGGGCCGTGCGCGGTCCTGGATCGTTGATCCGTGCAGACGGCGCCCGCCCGTGGACGCCGGTAGGGATGAGGGAGACGGAGATGACCGGAGCAGTCGCCCCGGAGGTACGGGCCGCACAGCGGCGGATCGTCAGCACCATCAACGCGTCCGGCAAGCTGAACGGGGACGGGCTGGCCATGTGGCGGGAGGTCAACTGCGGCGAGTGGAAGGCCACCGCCGCCGACATCGGCCGCGACCTGGACCTGCTCCAGGTCCCGCACGCGATCGTCACCGCCTTCCGCTTCCCGCTCGCCTCCTCCTACAGCAAGGCGATGCGCGAAGGGGAAGAGGTCCGCGTCCTGCGCAAGGACCTGCCCCATCTGTTCCCCTGGATGCCGTCGCTGGAGCAGACCGTGGCCGACATCCCCGAGGACGCCCCGGGCTGGGACTTCACGCTGTTCCAGCCCCGGGCCGAGGGGATGGCCATCGCCAAGCTGGCCTTGGCGGCGGAGTGGCCCGCCTGGTCGAAGAAGCAGGCTCGTGCCGCGCGGCTGGTCTGCGCGGAGTGCGACTACGACCTGCGCGAGTTCTCCGACGAGTCCCGGCTGCCCTACGACGTCCGGCTTCCCGAGCAGCCCAAGAAGCGGTGGCTGGTGTGCGGACAGTGCTGCAACGACGGCGTGGACGAGATGGAGCGTCTGGCCGCGGTCGCCCGCGCGTCCTCGTGACCGGTGCCACCACGGGGCTGAGGGCGTGAGCCAGGTCACCGCTTCGGCTACGTATCCGGCGTGAAGGCTGTCCCGTCGTACCGGTGTGTACAGCCATTCACCCTGCAAGGAGCCGTGAAGCGATGCCTCAGCCCTCTCTGTCCCCCGACCCCGGCCAGCTGCCGCAGCCCCTGCTGGCGGCGGCGCAGGCCGCGCGCCGCGAGTTCCTGGTCGCACTGGAGCCGCTGCGCGGCGAGTTGTTCCGCTACTGCCGGCGCCTGACCGGCAGTGTGTGGGACGCCGAGGACCTGGCCCAGGAGGCACTCGCCCGGGCGTTCACACGGGCGGCACAGACCCACCAGCCGGTCGAGCGCCCGATGGCCTGGCTGGTGCGGATCGCGACCAACGCCTACCTCGACCAGGTGCGCCGCCCGGCCCCGCTCCTCGTGGAGCCGGCAGAGCAGGCCGCCACTCCCGCCGCCGACCCCGCCGAGGTCCGCGACGCGCTCGCGGAGATGACCACCCTGCTGGCGCCGCAAGAGCGTGCCGCCGTCGTCCTCAAGGACGTGTTCGACCTGCCCCTGAAGGAGATCGCCGCCATGCTGAGCACCACCGAGGGGGCGGTCAAGGCCGCACTGCACCGCGGCCGCGGGCGCCTGGCCGATCCGCAGCGAGCGGCCGCGCTCGACCGCCGTACGGCTCCCGACCGCGAGACCCTCGACGCCCTCGCCACGGCGTTCACCGCGTACGACCTGGACGGGCTGACCAAGCTCTTCGTCGAGGACGCGGTCAGCGACGTCATCGGCGTCGCCCACGAAGTCGGACGGACCCAGATCGCCGCCGGCTCGCTGCACCACACCCTGGTTCTGGAGTCCTCCGTCCGGTGGCGTGCCGAAGTCCGGGAGCTCGACGGCGACCCGCTGGTCCTGATGTGGGCCACCCCGGCCGACGGCAGCGGCCCCGAGGCGGTCGAGGACGTCCTGCGCGCCGAGACGGCCGACGACGGGATCACCCGCCTGCGCTGGTACTACTTCTGCCCCGACGTCCTCACCGAGGTCGGCGACCGCCTGGACGTGCCCGTCCGAACCCACGGCCACACCGTGTAGCGCCGGCAGGCGAGCCGTCGCCCCGGCCGACCGCCTACGCGCTCAGCTGCGGCTGTCGCCTGGGGCGAGCAGGCTGGTGAGCTCGGCGATCGCGTCCGGTGACGGTTTGAAGTAGCGCCGGACGTTCTCCGGCTTCTTGTGCCTCGACTTCGCCATCAGCATCAGCAGGGAGGCGCCCTGCTCGCCAAGGTGGGTCAGGGAGGAGTGGCGGTACTCGTGCAGATCCCAGCCCGTTCCGGGTCCACGTACGGCCGTGTGCTCATCCAGCAGGGCGCGGGCCTGCCCGTACGACAGCCGGGCGAACCCGGTGTCCGGGCAGACGTCGCGCGGGCTGACGACCTTCCCGGGCCCCGGGCGGCGGTGGGTGACGAACACCGGCCCGCGAGTGCGTCCCTTCAGAAGCCGGGGCAGAAGCCGGGCGGTACCGGCGTCCCAATACACGGTCTCCAGCACGTAGTCCTCGCGGACCTGCCCCCGGCGGCGGGCCTTGGTCCGGGCTCCCTTCGCCTTGACCGGGCAGCGGCGCCCGGCGAAGTCCAGGTCCTCGATGTTCACGCCGAGGATCTCCTCCGCCCGGCCCAAGGTCTCGTAGAGCATCCGCCACAGGGTCTTCTCCCTCAGGTGGACCTCGCGCCGGGCGATCAGCCGGTCGACGGCCATCTTCGAGCGGGCCGGGGTCTCGGAGTCCGGCACAGCCATTCGCTTCGCCCAGGCCGGGACCGTCGGGCCCTCGTAACCGCGCTCGGAGCACCAGCTCGTCCAGGACAGCACGGCGCCGCGGCGGGCGTTCCAGGTGTTCACCGCCGAGCGGCCCCACAGCACTTCCAGCGCCTCGCCGATCTCGGCGTCCTCCACCGAGGCGAGCGGCCGGCCCTCGCCGAGGCGCTCGGCGGTCTTCTCAACGGCGATGCCGTAATTCCGGACGGTATTCGGGTTGCCGAGCGAGTCGAGGAACAGGTCGGCCGCCGTCCGGACGGTCACCCCCTTCCCGGTCGGCAGCTGGACGAGCGTGGGCACCGTTTTCCCCTTGCCGCAGATAACAGGGCCGCTTCGTGCCTCCGCCGGAGAACGTCACCGCAGGTGACGGATCAAGCTACCGCAGATATTGGGGTGTTATCTGGGGTACGACTTCAGACCGGCCCCGTTGCCGATGGCCCGCGGGCCGCCCACCAGCGCCGACGGAGGCTTAGAGCTCCTAACAGAAGCCGCTGATGGTGTGACTGTCGGCTTGGATGCTCGTTGGTCCGTTCGTGGCGAAGAGGAACTCTCGGCCGTGGATCGTGTCGGACGAACTGTGGTCGCTGATCGAGCCGTTGCTGCCGGTCCCGGCGCCGAAACTGGTGGCGGGGCGGCCGCGGGTTCCTGACCGGCAGGCTCTGTGCGGGATCCTGTTCGTCCTGCATACCGGGATCCAGTGGGAGTATCTGCCCCAGGAGCTCGGCTTCGGCTCGGGCATGATCTGCTGGCGGCGGCTTGCCGCGTGGAACGAGGCCGGTGTCTGGGACCAGCTGCACCTGGTCCTGCTCAAGAAGCTGCGGTCGGCCAAGCAGCTCGACTGGTCGCGGGCGGTGATCGACTCCTCCCACGTCAGGGCCGCGCGGCGGGGCCCAAAAGCGGACCCAGCCCGGTCGACCGCGCACGGCCGGGCAGCAAGCACCACGTCCTCGTAGACGGACAGGGCATCCCACTCGCCGTGTCACTGACCGGCGGAAACCGCAACGACGTCACCCAGCTGATGCCCCTTCTCGCGAAGGTCCCGTCCGTCGCCGGACTGATCGGCCGGCCGAGGCGGCGACCGGACGTGCTGCTGGCCGACCGGGGCTACGACCACGACAAGTACCGCCGCCTTGTCTGGGCGCAGGGCATCAAGCCGATGATCGCCCGCCGAGGCGTCCTGCACGGCTCCGGCCTGGGTGTTCACCGCTGGGTCGTCGAGCGAACCATTGCCTGGCTGCACGGCTTCCGGCGTCTACGCGTCCGATGGGAACGACGTGACGACATCCACGAGGCCTTCCTCGGCCTTGCCACCTGCCTCATCACCCACCGACACGTCCAACGCCTTTGTTAGGACCTCTTAGCGCACGATCTGACACGGATGTTCCTCAGACCCCGGAACCGCGCGAACCAGCAAGACTCCCAATGGAGACGGCTCTACGCCATCCGGTCCGGAGTCGAAGGCACCATCTGCGAGTTCATCAACGGAAACCGAGCCCGCCGCGGCCGCTACCACGGCCACCGCAAGACACACGTGCAGCCCGTCCTGACCGGCATCGCCATCAACATCGAACGCCTCGCCTCACGCACAACTCGCCACCCCCACCGCCCCCGACGCCCCATGACCTTCCAGCAGTACCTCGATGCCCGCGGCCTGACCTGGGAATGCTGGTGGCGACAAGGCAAATGAGCCGCGCGCACAAGGTCCCCGACAGAGTCGCTCACTGTGAAGTGGATGGTCGGCCGGGGCGTGCAACGAGACGAGGCTCCTGGTCGTTGCGGCGGTGTTTTCTGCGCACCACGCATCGTCCGAGGAGCCTCGCTTGGTCCCACATCGTGCCACCGTCGACGTCCCGAATGAGCCGGTCGAGCACGTTTCCTGACTCATCTACGTACGAAGGGTGCGAACGCTGTTCGCCATGGCGGAAGCTGGGGTGCTACCAGCAGGCTCTGCTCGCGCTGGTGCACCTGCGCACGAACAAGCCCCTTCCCGTCACGGCGGCCGACTTCGACATCTTGTCGGCCACCGCCTGACGCGATGTCAACGAAAGAGGGACCGGCAGGCCCTTCCGGAAGTCGGATCAGCCGCAAGCCACGCTGTCGAATCCTGCGCCAGTCTGGATGCTATTGTCCGGGGAATACTCCCAGAATCCGCCTGATACGCAATGCCCATCCGTGTTCGTCCTTACCACGGGGCCTGCATACCAGGCAAACTGACCTTCGTTCACGTGGGATCCAGTGCGGCCGTCGACGCGCAGCATCGCATACATGTAATGCTTAATTCCTGCGTACTTCTTGGCGACCAAAACCATGCAGTTCGTGCCGCCATTTGCAGAGGAGTAGTAAAGTTTGGCGGTGGACCAAACTTCGTTTCCGGGGCCCGTCAAATTCTTCGAATAGACCAGAGAGCCGGCGCATCCGTAGTCTCCTGCGGATGCGCTTGGAGCAAAGCCGATAAGTCCCGCCACAGTCATGGCGATAACGGCTAACGACGCTATGGGGCGACGCATTTCAATCCCTTCCGGAGTGAGGATTCATTGCATTGGATGGCTGTGAGTGAGGTCGATGCCATCGGAATGCGGGTGCAGTCGGCGATATCGGTGGCCGCGACGCCTGCAGGGACCCGAGGGGAGTACAGTGGGGGAGGCTCATCGGGTGGCGGCGTTGATTGCCGACGCAGTTGAGAGTGTGTTGCCGTTCTGGGACTGGGCTTGGCCGAGGCTCGACTCGTTGTCCTTGATGAGCTGCTTCTGGATGGCGGTTTCCTCGTCGAACCAGACCTTGACCAGATCCGTCGTGGTCTTGCATTCGACGTCGGCCGTCGCGAGCTTGATCTCCTCGGAGCTGGCCGTGCCGGCGGCGGGCGAGTGCAGTTTGTCCGTGTCCCAGACGCTGTTGACCTGATAGCCGCGGTCCTTCATGCACTGGGACCACTGGCCCATGGCTGCCTTGACCGCGGGGGTCTCCTGGGAGCGCTCGAAGCTCTCTGCGCTGAGGCGTTCGACCAGGTCTGCGTCGAGGGTGCCGACCTTGCGGTTCACCTCGCCGGTGCATCCGCCTTCGGGGAGCGCCTTGCCCTTGAAGGAGGAGATCGTGCTGCCTTCTTGACGGCCGTGGAGAACCGTGACGGCGTCAGGGGCGTCGAGCTCCGGTGGCGGGGTGCTCTCTCGGCCGGGGTGCGGGGGCCGGTATCCGTACTCCTTGGCCTCGGTGAGGTCGGTCAGTCCATACCTGCGGGGCATGTTGGAGGCATTGGCGGCGAGCGGAGGCGCAGTGCCGAGGTCTTCGGTACGCCAGTCGTCGAATCCGTAGCGTCGCATGCAGGCGATCTCTGCGATGTCCCTCGCCTGCTGAACGGCGATCTCGTCGGCGTAGGAGGGCATATACGCCTCAAGGGGTAGCGCGAGCCCCTTGGCGAGGCCGCGCGCGGGCACCTTGTCCGGCCAGTTCTCGCGGAAGACCTTGGGGCCCGGCTGTGCGGGGTCAGCCGCGGGTGCGGGCGTCCTCTGTACCGGCGGGGCGTCGTTCGTTTGCTGCCCGCAGCCTGCCAGCACTACCGCAAGGGAGGCGGCTGGGAGTGAAAGGATCCAGGGGCGTCTCGCGGTCATCACAGCCTCGCACTGCTTGCGTTCTCGTTCTTCAGGGCGGATATCAGGTTTTCGTTGTTGCCGACCTCGATGGTCTGGTACGTCCCCTGCTGGTTGCTGTAGTAGAAGATCCGGTGGGAGCGGGTGTCTCCGTTGGAGGCTCCAGCGGCGTTGTTCTTCACGCTCCAACCGGATCCGGGATCCGCCCCCTCACACTTACTGCTGTTCGGCAGTGGTTCGTCGAACCCGAAACCGTACCCGTAATTGAACTGGTAACGGACCTGCTGCATCCCCGAGGAGGTCAGGTAGTCATAGCCGAGGTGCGAGTCCTCGGTCTTGTTGGTGATGAAACAAGGACTCCTGAAGACTCCGATGTTCTGCAGGCTGTTGAAGAAGATGGCCAGGCAGCGCGTGGACGAGCTGCACTGATCGTCGGTGTAGGTGGTGTAGGCGTGGGCCGGCGAGGCCGGAATGATCACTGCAGCCAACGCTGCGGCCGCGGAAGCGGATGCTCCTAATATTCTCCGTCTGGGCAAGGGGAACCTCGATTCGTCCTTCTCTGATTCCTGGCGCTGATGGTGCGGAGACATCCGATCAGCTTTTGGAACATTACTTCGATTTCGCGGCGAGAGTGCCTGCATGACTGGATTCCGTCGGCAGGACGGCCGAATCGGAACGGTGTGGCTGACGTGGATGTGGCGGAACTCGGCATCCCGTTTCCCTGGAAGAAATGGGTAGGAATTAACGCTGGCTGATTGTTCTGGGCGTATCGGCCAGGAGCGTGGAGACGGTGGCAGTGGGCCCTGCTTCTGGCGGACAGTCAACCAGAGGGGCCCACTTGGTCGACGGCGTGCTGGGCTGTGCGACAGTCAGCAGTTCGCCGTCCCGGACTCCTCATAGACCGAATTCGTCCTGCGTGCAGCTCCGGCTGCCCGCAGGACGTGATCGACCTCAGCCGCCGGTCTCGTCATCTCAAGGTGGAGCCAGCCACGGTCTCACAAGGTTCCTTTGGCCCGTGGGCCTTGACCCGGGGCTCGGATGGACCGGTGGACGGCAGATCGATGGTGAAGCAGCGGGTGGCCATAGCGTCGGCCGGACCGAAGAGGACCAGGCTCCGTTTGTACGGGCGGGAGAACTGGACCAGGAGCCGGGTGCCGTCTGCTGTGGGAGGTGTGTCGACGAGGACCCCGAAGCCGGGTGCTACGTCAAGGGCGTCCCGTATGTCCTGGTCGGTCGGTGTGCGGCCCTTGTCGGCGAGGAGGTCGGCGGCGAAGCGCCTGGCGTCCTCCTGAGTGGCCTCGAAGGCGTTGTGCTCGCGGTCGGCCTCGCTGCGCCCGCTGACGGCGAGCGCAGCGACGAGTGTTACGACCGAAGCGAGCAGGACCGCGCCCAGGGCCTTCGCCCAGAGTGCGGTCCGTCCTTCTCGCTCTGCTCTCACAGGGATCCTGTCGCTACTAGGGGAGATTGCTCACCGCGCGACGGAAGGCCGCGGAGTAGGCGGAAGTGCCGGCGCTGTTGGGATGGTAGCTCTCACGGCTGACGCACCAGGTCCACGGGCCGGGGTTGGTGGGTGAGCACGTGAAGTCGCCGGGCCCCTGCCCTGCGGCCACTGTCCTGTGGATGCCCTCGGGGTCATCGCAGGCCCGCCGCCCCTGGAAGTCTGCGTCGGCGGACTCGAAGAACACGGGGAGACCCTCCGCCTTGAGCTTGTCGACGACCGCCCGTTGCTTGGCCTCCATATAGACGGCGTTCTTGTTGACGCGGGTCGCGTCTGTGCCACCGATGACGCCGATGCTGCTGAAGCAGGTGAGCGACTTGTCATTGAAGAGCTGCGGGTAGCTGAGGAGGAGGATCTTCGCGCGGCCACCCGTCTCGGTGTTGATGCGCCGCAGGGCGGACTCGACCCCGGGCATGGCGCCGTCGATGCCCCGCTGGACGTCCTCTTCCGGCGGGCAGGCGATGGTCGCGCAGTCCTGCATGACCTTCGGGAAGCCTGCGTCGTTGCCGCCGATGGTGAGTGTCACGAGGTCGGTGTCACTACTGAGCACGCCGGAATCGACCTGGAACCGCTCATGGAAGTTGCCATCGACCCCCCAGGTCTCGTTCCCGTTCCCGTCGATGGCGTGCCCCGTCTTCAGCTGCCAGGAGCGCGCTCCGGAGCAGGAGACGTTCTGGAACTCCAGCTCCGCGGAGAAACCGTCGGCAAGAACGCCGATGGATGCGGAGCGTCCCGGAAGGGGTGTCTTGCGGGCCCAGGAGTCGTTGCTGCGGCGGCAGCCGTTCCAGCGTGAAGCGTTGTTGATGTCGTTGTCGGACTCCTTGGCGTACGAGCCGGCTCCCTCGCCGGAGGAATACGAGTCGCCCATCTGAACGACCTGCTGGGGCTTGCCCGGCAGCGGCTGGAATGCGACAGCGTCGAAGGCGACATCGTCGTCCCCGGTCCCGTCTTCGGTCTCCGAGGTGAGCCGCACCCGGGGCACGCCGTTCATCTGGTACGAGCCGAGGGACATCCAGCCGTTGGTCCCGCGCTTCTGGTTGACATACCGGTGGCGGGAGAACAAGCCGCTGCCGGTGTCGATGTCGTAGCGCGCCTGCTGGGTGTGCGCGCCGTGGTCTGGCAGGTGTACGAGGACACGCATCCAGTCGGTGCGGGGCTTGTTCAGAGTCCAGGTGCCGGTGAAGTTGAGGCGGGTGCCCTTGGCGTCGTCGTCTCGGGTGTGGCCGAAGTAGAAGTGGCCGCCGAATCCTGCGCCCAGCTGATGCAGGTCAACTTTTCCTGGGTAGACCGTCGAGGCGGTCTTGTCGTGGGCGATGCCCGACTCACCCGGGAAGTCGGCGGTGAAGGCGCCGGAGTTGGTCCAGTCACTGTTGGCGCAGGCCGGTCGGACGGATGGGGTGCCGCTGGGGACGTCGTCGACGATGAGTGCGCCGGAGGGCAGGCCGCTGCGGGTGCAGTTGGGCGGATACGCGATGCCGTCGGCCTGCTCGGCGTCGTAGTTCGGCGAGGTGAAACGGAAGAGCTCGTTGCCGCAGGAATAGGAGCAGTCGCTCTTCCATTGGACGGGCAGGTGGAACCAGCACTTGTGGTCGGGTCGGGTGCAGGGTCCTGCGCCCGGATCGTTGGAGGCGCCATCGGAGATTTTGGACGGATCGCACCAGTTGTAGACGCCGCAGAAGAGGTCCTCCGGCGGCTTCACGCGGGCTCGGTTCCACTTGGCCGAGCCCTGGACGGTGGCGTCTTCGGTGGTGCCGTTCCACCAGGCGGCGCGGAACGCGGCCACCATGACGCCTGGTGACTCCAGGAAGGCCGGCGGGTGTGCGGCGAAGCCGAGCACCTTCTCGGGGTACGGCCAGTGCTGCGGGCGTGCGGCGGCGGAGGCGTCCTCGTTGCCAAGCCGGTCCTCCATGAACGGCAGGCGGCCGGCATCCCACTCGGGGTTGGCGGGGTTGTTGGCCCAGCCCACGCCCCAGGGTTCGTTGGCGTTGACGTTCTCGTAGAACCCGGAGTTGTAGGCCCAGAGAGCGAAGAACCAGTTCTCCAGCTTGGCGGGATTGCCGTCGTGGACGACGAGGCCGGCGCGCTTGGTCTGGTTCCACTTCTCGACCAGGATGCGGAGGCCGGCGGCGACATTCGCCGCGTAGTCGAGGGCGACGGCGCGCTGTATCTGGTAGTCCCAGGCGGCCCCGCCCTTGCCGTACTCACGGCCGGCGAGACGCATATGGTCGGTGACCTGGGCGACGCCGTAACCGCAGTCGCCGGCGGACCAGTTGACGTTCCAGTCGTTGTCCGGAATGCCGTCGTAGTAGTCGATGCCGTAGTAGTTTCCGATCAAGGGGTTGCCCGTCACGCCGGGAACTGCCGAGCGGGAGGCCTGCCACATGTTCGACTCCTGCGCGGTGATGCCGAGGAACACCTGCGCGGGGACACGGCCGCCGCCTTCGAGGATCGGGTTCGGGAAGAGGACCTGCGGTGAGTACGCCGGCATGCCCAGGTTCTTCCAGTTCGCAGGGCGCGAGGCGCCGATGTCGAGTTTGCCGGTGATGGCCTTGTCGACGGCCCACTCGACCTGACGGGGCTTGGGCTGCATAGCCTGGTTGCGCGGGTCGTTACGGGGCACGGAACAGATGCGCTCCGATTCGACGAGCTCGCTGCTGGACCCGGATGTGGTGGCCGAGGCCGTCGTGGCGTCGAGGGGACGTAGACCGGCGCCCTGGGCGCTCGGGTCATCGTCGTCGGTGTCGGCACCCGCGTTCTTTCGGGTTCTGAGTAGCGGAGACGGTGCGCGGGATGACTCCCACCCGTCGGAAATGGCCGCAATCGGCCTGACGGTGAAGGCAATGTTCTTGCCGGTGTCGCGCACAGTGGTGTCGATCTTCACCGGGCGCGCGTCGGTGACCTCCTGTGGCTGGAGGTACTTCGGAGAACCTTTGCCGTCGGCCCAGACGGTGTGCTGGACGATCGAGGCGCCCATGGTGGACAGGGTGGCGTCCTTGTCGACCCCGTCCAGTCGCGTGACCGACCGCGGCAGGCTGACACCGGCCTCGGCGGTGACGTCACCGGTCAGGTAGACTTGCCCGCCGACCCGCGTGAGGCCGGTGTCCGAAAGGGGGCCGTGGCCGAGCTGTGTGACCTTTTTGTCGGCCCACCGGCGGACGAGCGCGGTCTCCTCGTTCTGGAGGCTGCCGCGCTGGACGCGCTCCAGGAAAACGTAGCCGCCGTCAGCGTCCTTGCTGATGCGGTAGGGGACGGTACTCGTGGTCGCGAGCTGCTTCTTCACGCCCCTGTTGTCGATCTCGACGAGGGCGCGTCCGGAAGCGGCGGCGATTCTGCCGTCGCCGACGGGTACAGACGAGGTGATCTGACCGTCGACGACGACAGGATTGCCGACCTGGCCTGTGGCGGCGTTGACCCGGAAGAGTCGGGTCTGCCTCTTGTCCTCGCCGGGAGACTGTGTGAGGACCGCTTCCTCTCCGGCCCCACAGCCGGGGTTGTAGTACGACAGCGAAGCGTTGAGCTTCAGCTTGGTGACGGCGCCGGTGGTGAGATCCACGATGGCGGTGAAGCCGCCGCGGGCCATCAGGCGGGGGTCGTTGGTGAAGGTGCGCGGGGCGTAGACGACGACGGCGCGCTTGCCGGATCCGGTGACGCAGGCGTTGCCGATCCACTGGTCGACGTCGAAGCCGGGTTCGGCGAGGGACACGAGCGTCTTCCAGGCGTAGCCGCTCTGTTCTGTCGCCGTCAGCAGGTGGAAGCCCTGGGCGTCACCGGTGGAGGTCCAGGCGACGTCCGTGGAGTTTTCCCAGTCCGGGCCGAGGAACTCGGCGCGATCTGAGGCCGGCACACGGTCCGTCGCCGGGGTGGCGATGGCGACGGGCGTCGACGGGGCGACAGGTCCGGGTTGTGCCCAGGCCGAGGCATGGGGAAGTCCGGCCAGCAGCGCTCCGACAGCCGCCCCTATCAGAGGCGCTCGTGTCTTTCGGAGTAATCTCAATTGCGATCTCCTTGGAGACTCGTAAGGCGCGGACGCCCCACCCTGTGCAGAGGCGAGCACCGGTGCCAGGCGAGGTTACGGTCGTGACGGGACCGTGCCGAGGGGTGTTGCCTGGCGGTAGCGGGGAGCCCCGACGGGCCTGTTTCCGTGCATCAAATGCGGTGGTCGGGGCGGACTGGGCCTCGTCGCGGCAGATCGCTGTTGGCGGCCATCGGCTCGCCGCTCCATCCGTCAGTCGCACTGATGCCCCCGTGTCGTCGCTCGATCTGAGCGTCGCAACGATAGGCGTACGGGCATGGAGGCGGCCTAAACCACCCAGGGAATGGCGAGAAGACGCCGCCTGCGGAGCTCCTTGTTTCCTGTTTCAACCTCATGTCGATCAGGCTCTTTCAGCCAGGTCGCGGATCGACCCGACGCGTGGAGATCGCAGATGCATAAGGTGGGAGCCGGGTTGCAGTCGCTCCTCTCGTTAGGCATGGCTGGATTTCCCTCCGGTTCGCGAACCGCAACGATGATGTCCGAAAAGTGAGACGGAGCGGCCAGAAGTCATCGGGCCGGGCGAGGAATTCATCCCTCCGCCTTATGGATCCACTTTCGTATGCTGCCCCCGCACATGGCACCCCCTCCCGCAGGCCTGTTCGCATTTGCTTTTCCGTTTTGTCTTTCGGGGCAAGAGGAGAGAGTGGGCAGTGGGTTGTAGATGGAACGAGCCGTTTGGCTGCCATTTTTGGTCAATCTAGAGGAGGTGACTATCCGGGGGAGGGGTGGATCGCCTTCGGTTGGTTGCCGAGGCTTCCTATAGCGACATTTGCTCCTGGGATTGCGTGTTGCCGCTCACCCGGACTGCGACCGCTTCGTGTCGCCCTTGGCGGGACGGGGTCGAGTTCGCAGTCACCTCGGTCCCCCGGCGCACTGCGTGTGGACCAGCAGGCCGCACGGCCTCGCCCTTCGACGTTCCCGATCGGCCATCTGGTCGTAATCCGAGCAAAGGATCTGATCTGCCATGCGTACATCGCACCGGGCGTGGGCTCGCGTCGCCGCGCCTCTCGCCGCCGCCGCGGTCGCCTCGCTGTTCGCCTTGCCTTCGGCGTCCGCCGCGACACCGGTCGTGGCCGGCGCTGCGAGCGTGACCGCCACATGCACCCACACGTGTGTCCTGGGGACCCGTGCCGCGACGCACACCGGCTTCGACCGGCTGGTTTTCGATCTGACGTCGGGCACTCAGGTCACGACGGAGACGAACACGACGGGTGCGTTCTATCCGTGGAGCGGCAAGCAGGAACTCCTGCAGATCCGCGGCACCTCGTACCTCTTCATCACGATGGAGAACGCCGACATCTATGACAACGCGGGCAATCTGACCTTCGCGAGTCCCAGGGTGCAGAGCTTCGGCCTTCCTTCCCTCAAGGGTGTCCAGGAGTTGGGAGCGTTCGACACCCGATTCGACAAGCGCGTCCAGTTCGGCATCACGCTCGGACCGTCGACGGGCTACCAGATCTTCCAGCTGACCCAGCCGAACCGCCTGGTCGTCGACATCTACCGATAGGCCGGGCAGTCGTCTGGTCTACGTCGTCCAAGCCCGGTCACCCCACTCTCGTTTCGCACAAGGAGTTCTTCTGTCATGAACAGATCGCTTCGTACGTGGGCTCGTGTCGCCGTGCCCCTTGCTGCGGCCGCGGTCGCCTCGGTGCTCGCCGTTCCGACAGCCACCGCCACCACCCCTGCCGAGACCACCGCCACCACCCCTGCCGAGACCGCCGCCACGACCGTGACGTGCTACGACAACCCCTGCATCACGGGCATACGTGCCGCGACGCACACGGGCTACGACCGTCTGGTGTTCGACCTCACCGCGCCCACCCGGATCTTCGGCACGTCGACGAATACGACCGGCGCCTACACGCCGATGAGCGGTCTGACGGAGTACGTGACCGTCAAGGGGACGTCGTATCTGTTCATCACGATGGAGCCCGCCCACCTGGCCTCCGGAGTGGAGTGGAGCAAGGCGTTCGGCCTGCCCACGATCAAGGGAGTGCAGCTGACCAACTTCCACGCCGCCAGGGCGGAGTTCGGCCTCTCGCTCGGCCCCTCGACCCGGTACAACGTCTTCCATCTGACGCAGCCGGACCGCGTGGTCGTCGATGTCTACCGCTAGCTGTGCTCCTTACCCGAGCGAGAAGTGAGAGGACGGCCGATGACAGGCTTAACGGAGAGTCTCGGAAGAACGGGCACCGCGCGATGAGGCGGCGATGGGCATCCGCACCCGTGGTGGTCACCATGACGCTGGCGCTGTTGGCGACGCTGCCCGCGCAGGCCATGGCGGATGATCCGCAACGGCCGGACGGCGCCGAACAGGAGCAGTCGGCCGAGCCGTGGTCGGGGACACCGCCTGAGGCCCCATCTCCAGGCGTATCTCGAGGTGTGATTCCGGAGGGGCGTCGTGCATCGGTGCAGGGGAGAGGGCATGCCTCGTCCAAGGACGTTGCGTGGACGACGTCTGGTGATGCGGAAGGGTTCCATGTCCTGGTGGCGGATGCGGCTGCGGGGTACGAGTGGAGGACCGCGGCCACTCTGTCGGAGCCGGGCTTCGACGCCGACAGCTGGATCGGGAATGCTTGTGTCACGGAGTCGGGAAAGCGCGCGGCAGTGGCCTACGCGCCGCGGACCTTCACCAACAAGCCCGAGCTGATGGTGAGGGGAGCGTTCACCGCGATCGTGGACCTGGAGACGGGGCGGGTCGTCAAGCTTCCGCACCAGGCATCGCTGGCGTACTTCTCGCCGGGCTGCGGCCGAGGTGAGGACGCGGTCTTCAGTCAGCTGTCCCACGAAGGGGACGAGCAGGCCGGCACCCGCCTCATCACGGTCGACGCGACCGCCGGCAAAGCCGGAAAGCCGCTTCTGATGCACGGGAATGTGACCTCCGCGATACCAACCCGGGAGGGCATCGTCGCGGCCGAGGGCGCACGGCTGGTCCGAGTGGACAAGGGCGGGAAGCGCAAGACGATCGCGCGGACGAGTGGTGTTCCCTTCCAGCTCCGGACCGACAAGGACGGCGGTGTCACATTCATCGAGCGGCTCCCCGCTCCGGCCGCAGAGAAGACTGAAGACGGCGACAGCCAGGCCCGCCGGGTGACCGCCGGACAGATTAGGAACGGCGAAGCCACCCCGTCCACGCTCGTGCGTGGCGCTCTGACGGAGTGGGACCTCGCCTCCTCGGCCGATGGCACTGTGCACGTCACCGGCAGGGCGAAGACGCTGGGGACGCTGCCGAGGGCCGTTCGCAATCGCGGCGACCTGGCGAAGGACGACCGGATCTCCACCCGGGGGGAAGCCGCCGTGGCGACCGCCTGGGCGGCGGGGAAGAACTCTCCCCTGATCGCTCCTGACGAGGACGATGCCCGGCCGGTCCGGACCGAACTCCGCCTGCTCGCCACCGGGAAGACTGAGGTCCTGGAAGCCCTGCCGGGAGGCAGACCACTGGGCACCACCAGGGACCGGTCCGCGGGAGGCGCCCTATCCCCCGTTCTGTCGAGCGGCGGAGGGACGCCGAAGGCGTCGGAGGCGGCGAGGTCCGCAGCGTCCGACCCGTCGCCCACGGATCCGGTCGAGGCGGAGCGTACGTGTGCCGTGCCGCGCAACGACGTGCGCAAGCAGGCCTTCCAGCCGACTCCCCGGCAGGTCGAATGGGCCGTGAACCAGACCGTCGCCGGGACGCTGAACAAGCACGTCTCCCGGTCGGCCAACTGGAAGAACACGGGCATGGCGGCCTACCAGCCGCAGACGCTGTTCCCGCCGACCCTGCTGTATGGAGACGGCAACGGCGTCCCGGACCGGGTCAATGACTGGCACATCCCCTCGCAGGTGCTGCTCGGCATCACCGCGCAGGAGTCCAACATGTGGCAGGCCACGCGCTTCGCCGTGCCGGGCGTCACTGCCAACTCCCTGATCGGGAACTACTACGGCGTCGAGTACACGGCCGGCGGCGGGCAGCCGGACCCGTGGGCTATCAACTGGGGCAAGGCCGACTGCGGTTATGGGATCACGCAGGTCACCGATGGCATGCGGCTGGCCGACCAGGGAGTCAAGCTCAGTAAGACGCAGCAGGAGGCCGTCGCGCTCGACTACACGGCTAACATCGCCGCCGGTGCGCGCATCCTCGCCGAGAAGTGGAACCAGACCAACAAGGCCGGGATGACCGTCAACAACGGCCACCCGAAGCACATTGAGAACTGGTTCTTCGCCCTCTGGGCCTACAACTCGGGGTTCTACGAGAAGGGGAGCGACCCCGCAGGAGGCGACCACTGGGGCGTCGGCTTCACCAACAACCCGGCCAACCCACTCTGGAAGTACAACCGTACGCCCTTCCTGGAGAACGCGAGCGGTGCCGACGACTACTCCCACGCGGCGCACCCGCAGGATTGGCCGTACCAGGAGAAGGTGATCGGCTGGGCCGCCCGCCCCATCGCCGCCTTGTTCGCCCCGGGTGACATGCAGGCCGGCTACCGGGCCGCGTGGTGGAACAGCAACGGAGATCGCACGCGGGCCAAGCCTCGGCTCGACCTGTTCTGCACCATGGAGAACAACGACTGCTACGCGGGCCGCATCGGGGAGAACGACTCCAACGAACCCGGCCAGGGCGCCTGCACTCTGGACCAGGAGGCGACGACCAACCCCCACTGGCTGCACTGCTGGTGGAACACCTCGGTGCAGTGGAAGGACTGCAACCTCCTCTCGGAGTGCGGGAACGCGGTCCACCGCTTCAACGACACCTACCCCGAACAGTCGGACGCGAACTCCTACCCGCCCCAGTGCGGGACGGGCGGCCTGCCTGCTGGGACGGAGATCATCGAGAACACCCCGGCCGGCGTGACACCGGCCGGAAGCACCAGCAGAACCTGCGGCCCTTCCTCGTCCGCCGGGACCTTCGCGTTCAGCTTCGCCGGCTGGAACGGCACCTACGCGGGCAAGATGGACCTGCACCAGATCGGGGCCGGGAGCAACAACCACTTCTGGTTCTCCCACACCAGGGACCAGGACACCCTTGACGGCGCGCGGACGTTCATCACCGGCAAGTGGACGCTCAACGAGTCCGCCATCGGCTGGAGCCGCGTCCTGGTGCACATGCCCGACCACGGCGCGCACACCCGGCAGGCCGCCTACGTGGTGGGCGGCACCGACTCCACCTCGCCGGTCCGCGTCGTACCGCAGCGCACCCGCGAGAACCGCTGGGTGAGCCTGGGAGTCTTCCGCTTCACCGGCACGCCGACGGTCTCCCTGTCCACCCACACCGAAGACGGCGGCACCGGCGAGGACATCGCCTGGGACGCCGTGGCGTTCCAGAAGCTGCCGGGCAAGCCGGTCCACCAGATCGTGGCCATGGGCGACTCCTTCTCCTCGGGCGAGGGCGCCTCCGAAGGCAACGCCGACTACTACAAGGAGACCAACTACCGGGACAGCCTGAACGAGCCGACCCGCAACGCCTGCCACCGCTCGAAGAAGACGTGGTCACGTCAGGCCAGGACGTCCGCCGGCGCGTACGAGTCGATCGGCGAGCTGGCGGACCGCTGGGACGCGAGCATGGACTACCACCTGATCGCCTGCTCCGGCGCGCGCACGTACAACATCCTGGAGTACCCAGAGAACGGCGAACTCGCCCAGATCCAGAAGGGGTACCTGGACCAGAACACCACCATGGTGACCATCTCTGTCGGCGGCAACGACACACGGTTCGCGTACGTCATCCAGAAGTGCCTCATCTCCTACGGCTCGGGCAGCTGCAAGGACAAGCTGTTCGACGACCACGACCCGAAGATCGACCGGGACGCCGACGGGGACGGGTACATCGACAGGGACAGGGACGAAGGCTTCAAAAACATGCGGATGGAGGATGCCCTGCCTGAGCTGATCACCGAGGTGGTGAAGGTGGATCTCCTCGCCGTCGTCGAGGAGATCCACCGCAAGGCCCCCAACGCCAAGATCCTCCTCATGGGCTACCCGAAACTGGTCTCCGGTGACGCGAGCTGCCTGCGCATGGCGGGGCTGGGCTTGTCGGAGGAGTCCAACAACTGGCTCAACACCGTGGCCGCGCATCTCACCAGAGAGATGAAGAGCGTCGGCGAGATCGCCCGAAGCAAGGGCATCAACGCGCGGTTCTCCGACCCGACCTGGGCCTTCGAAGGCAGAGGTATATGCGGAAATCCCGAGAGCATCCACGGTCTGGTCAAAGACCTGACCGACAGCGACAACCCGGTCGTGGACTGGCCGCTGCTGAAGGCGTACGGCCTTTCGGCACAGGCATTCCACCCGAAGATCAGCGGCGCCCTGCTGTACGCGACCGCCATGGAGGCAACGCTCGCCGGATGGTAGGTGCGGGATCCGTCTCTTGAGAGAAGAACGAGGAGCCGGCCCGGGAGAGTACGTGACCCGAGCCGGCTCTTCGGCCTCCTGCCACCGCTACGTGCGGTACAACCTGTGGTAGTTCGCCGTGAGGGTCCACGCGTACAGAGTCCCCGGGCGCTCCCGCATCGCGGCGAGGGTTAGGTCGGCGGGATCGGACACACAGGTGGCGAGGACCGTCTTGTGGTCGGGGCACGGTTCCCGCACCTTCGCCCCTGTGTTGTCCCCGGGCGCATCCCAACGCAGGTTCTCCCCTCCGGTACGGGAACCGATCGACGGAGGGTAGGTGTACGGCCCCTCGTAGGTCCTGTTCTCGTAGTAGCGCAACGCGCTGTCGATCGTGTGCTCGGACCACCTGGTGGGAGTGCTCATGGAGCGCAGTTCTTGGAGGACCTGGGCCACGGGACGGTCGACGACGAAGTACAGGTGCAGCCGCATCATGCAGGACAGGACGGGCTGCTCCGGAGCGTTCTGGTCGAGGTAGTTCTTACCTCCGCCCCGGGTGCAGGTGTCCACGACGGTGGTACGCAGCGGCGGCCCCCACGGGGAGGCGCCTTCGATCTCGCCGGCCCTCGCCCACAGGTCCCGCTCAGTCTGCTCCCGTTTCTGTCGCACTTCGTCCGAAGTCGCGATCTTCTTGAGTTCGCTCTGGCTGGGACCTCTGGAGCATGCGCCGACTCCGACGAGGAAGAACGCGAACAGAAGAGACGCGGCCTGGCCGGACCGCCTGCGTAAGGGTGAAGGCATGGTCAAAGTCTCCTACACGTTCGGCAGAGTTCTGCAGGGTCGTCGAGACGGAGGGACGGGGAACCGAGAGAGCCCCGGCCAAGGGGGGGGGGGGGTGTTAAAAAAAAACCCCCCCGGCCGGGGGGGAGGCGAGAGTGGTTGGGGGGGGGGGGCCAACCCGG
>NZ_JBHYKM010000011.1:64418-73383 GCF_042741435.1 Streptomyces sp. NPDC058955
CCGCGCCGGGGCGCGCGGGTGGCGGCGCGCGCGCCCGCCCCTCCCCCGCCCGCCCCCAGCCTGGGGCTGGGAGCCCACCCCCCCCCCCCCCCCCCACGTCCGGGGACTTCGCTGACTGTTGAAGGGGACGGGCGACAAGCGGTCAAGGGGTCTCGGTGATTCCCCCGCCGCCCACTGATAGTTCGTACGTCCCGACCGACTCCGGCGTCGGGCCGGACCTCCGCAGGAGCGCGTGTGCACCCGCGGACACGAACAGGGAACTGACGACCTGACGGTTTTCCTTGACGTACAGGGCGTCGACCTGCCGCTTCGCTGTCTTGAGCCAGGCCGATGCGTCCTCGGAGTCCCACCTTGGGATTCCCGTGTCGATGCAGTCTTGCAGGAACGCCTCGGCCTGCCTCTGGTCGGCCTTCACCATGCAGCTGAACACCATGATGTCGCCCTGCTGCGTCGGAACGCCGGCGATGGCCATCCGACGCTCGCCGTCATGGGGTACGCCCCCGGAGAAATGCCACACCTTGCGACCTCGCGGTGCGTCGATCAGGCGTGGTTCGCCGAGAGGGATGTCCCATCGCGCGGCGAGGCCGGTCAGGAAGTCGTCCGCCCGGTAGCCGGGAGTGATGACCTTGCTCTCCCCCAGCTCCGGTGCTTGGTCGGCCGGTACGGCTCGGTCCGGCCAGTCCTCTGCCGACGGCGGCTTCTTGACTGCTGTGCTGGGGTCCGTCGTCGCGGCCGTGGAGGGTCGTGGAACGGACTGGGTCGGGGCGGGAGCCGCCGGTGTGCCGGCGGACCAGGAGACAGACCCAGGCTCGGCCGTCTCTTCGTGTCGTGTGCAGCCGACCAGGGTGGCGGCAACCACAAGAGTGACTGCCACCATGACCTGTCGGCGCAGCGAGTGCGCACTTTCCATCACTGTCCCATGTTGCAGTTGCCCCTGTCGGGGGCGCTCACGGGGACGAAAGCCACGGCATCGAAGGCGACGTTGGCATCCCCCGTTCCGCCGTCCGGATGGACGTTGTCCATCTCGACGCCGCCGCCCTTCCAGAAACGCCACGAGCCGAGCTTGAACCAGGAGTTCTTGCCCTGGGTACGGTTCGACTGGCTGATGTCGCAAGTGTCCGGTCCCAGCCCTTCCTTGTTGGGTCCGGGCTTGGTGGTATACCGAACGGTGGCCTGCGCTCCGTGGTTGGGCAGGTGGATCCACACGGTGAAGCGTTTGCCACCGGGCTTGTCCGCGGACGGCAAGTAGCCCGGATTGAGCTGCCAGCGCCCTGTGACCTTGTGGAAGTAGTCGGTCTTCGGATAGCTGTGCGTGAAGTACACGTGGCCGTTGTAGCCCGCACCGAGCTGATGGACGTCGATCTGCGCGATGTAAGGGGTGGCACGGAACGTACCGTCGTCGCGGTTCACGATGAGGTTGTCCCCGAACTGGAGCGAGAACTTGCCTTGTTCCCCGGACGGGTGATCTCCACAACCGTATACGTCCTCACGACCGTTGAGATCATCGATGACGATCGTGCCCGGTGTGCCGTCAGGCGTCGTCATGCAGGGTCCCGAGGGGTACTTGGCGACGAGTTCCGACTCGGGAGAGCCAACCGGGAACCTCAACTGCTCACGGGACGCGTTGGTCTCGTCCTGGCTAATGATCCAGGCGACGCTGCCGGCCCAGCGGCAGGTCTCGTTCATGGCCGGGCACGGGTTGGCCGTTCCCGGCGCGCAGTTGTTCACCGAGGGGGAGCAGAACAGGCCGTAGTTCGTCGGCAGGTTCAGCAGGGCCGTGGCGCCGGGGAAGTCGGGAACCATGTACGAGGGTTCCCAGTTCCACGTCTTGTGCGGGGTCTCCGCCCAGCCGAGGACCTTCTCCTGATAGGGCCACTTGGCGGGGTGCGCGGCGTCGTCGAACGTCGCTCGCAGGAACCCCTGCCGGTCCGGTGGGTACTGCGCGTTGGCCGGGTTGTTGAAGAAGCCCAGGCCCCGAGGCTCGGCGGGGTCGGTGTAAACGCCGCTGTTGTAGCCCCAGAGGGCCAGGTACCAGTTCTCGACCCACTGCGGGCTGCCGTCGTTGGCCTCCATGCCGAGCGCCTTGAGCTGGTTCCACTTCCCGGCGAGGATCTGCATACCGGCTGCGATGTTCGTGGCGTAGTCGGTTGCGATGGCCCCGGCCCGGATTGAGTCGAACTTCTCCGCGCCGTCGAACTCCCTCATGCCAGAGGTGACCTGGGCGATGCCGTAACCGCAGTCGGAACTCCCCTTGTTCGGGTAGCGGTGGATGCTCGCCCCGTTGCCGAACCAGTCGGCCTGGAGCACGTTGCCCGCAGTGCCGTTCACCGAGTGCCAGGACGCCTGCTTGAAGTTCGACTCCTGCGCAAGGATGCCGAGCACGACCTGTGCCGGGATATCACCACCGCCGGTCAGCACCGGCTTCGGGAACAGTCCCTGCGGGGAGAAGGCGGGCAGGCCAGTGTCGTGCCAGTTCGCCGGACGCTGGAGGGTGAGCGCGCCGTGTACGGCCTGGTCGACGGCCCACTCCACCTGGTTCGCGCTTGGCTGCTGCGCCTGCCGCTTGGGGTTGTTCCGCTTCACTAGGCAGGGGATCTCGAAGTTGTCAACCGTGGGTTTGTCGTATGTCCTCGTGCCACCAGAGATGCATCTCGCCTCCGGCTGGGCCTCGCCACAGCTGAGCGGCTCCACATCGTCCCGTGGCGCCGAGGCTGCTCCGAGTACCATCCCTCCGCTCGTGGCCGCACCGGAAACCGGGAAGGCCACGGGGACGCCTGGCGGTGACGCGGGCTGTGCGCTGGCCTTCTTGACAGGGTGGGCAGCGGCGTCGAACGCGATCGCCGCCTTGGCGCCCGTATTGACGGCCGTCGCCTGGACACGGATCAATCCGGCGGCCAGACCGTCGTCCGTGGCCTTCGCCTCCGGGGTGCTGAGAGGGGCTGTCACGCCCTTCAGTTCGTCCGAGATGATGGAGGTCGCGATCAGCCGACCCTCACGGGAGACGGCCGCGGGTGGGTCCGTGAAGGGCTGGGCCTTGAGGCCGGGCGCGCGTGAGGTGTCCACGCTGGCGACGTCTCCCACCACCAGGGAGCCACCCCTGCGGGGGAAGAGCTTGAGCTTCCCGATCTCGCCAGAGCCGAGTGGGGCGAGCTTTCCCTTGTGCCAGCGACCGATGACGCTCTTCTTGGCGCTCACGAACCCGATGTCGAGATTGCCACCGCCCGAGGACGTCAAAGCGAAGACCGGACCATTCAGCTCGGCCTGCTTCTGTGCCCGAGTACTTTTGCCGCGCCCTGTCAGCTTCACCAGATCGCCGTTGAGGACACCGTAGTCCCCATGAGGGGTGGGCAGCATGTGGGTGAGCTGGCCGGTGACCGTGCGGTCTGCGACGGCCTTACCCGTTGTCGCGTCCACCTCGATGACGGTGGTGTCTCCCGCGTCGGTGTCCGTGGCCGAGCTGGTGGAGAACAGCACTCGATCGTCCTCGCCACAGCCGGGCGAATAGTAGGAGAGCTGCACGCCCTGAGCGACTTCGGTGACCTTTCCGTCGCTCAGTCGCACCACGGCGGCGAACGCGCCGCGGTAGGAAGCCCCTGGCTTGTTCGTCCACAGGGACGGCATGTATACGGCGGCCGCGTATCGGCCCGTGCCGGTGGTGCATGTGTAGCCCGTCCATGGGCCCGCGTCGATGTCCTTGCGCCGCAGCGAGGTCACCTCTCGGAAGCGGTAACCCTCCCTCTCCGACGCCGTCACGATATGGAGGCCGTCCGAGTCGCCGGTGCCGCTGACGATCATGTCGTCGGAGCTCTCGTAGCCCTCACCGAGGTCCCGCTCCGGCGCGCTGAAGAGGATATTCGTAGTGGCGTCCGCTGCCTCGGCGGGTGTGGTCGAGCCCGTGAGCGGGATCAGTGCCATGGACGACGCGAATAGGCCGGTCACGGCTACCTGGGCTGCGAGCCGGCGCTGTGGCTTCCGTATGCGCTTCAGCATGTGTCCTCTCATTGCCAGGCCGTGCAGTCGCCGGTAAGTCGGAGCAAGTTGCCTTCGGGGCCTTCGTAGTTCAGGGGCGCCGGATCCCAGTGAGCTCCCACGTTGTTCCAGCAAGCCTTGTTGGTGCCCTGCCAGTTGCCCATCAGGGTGTGGGCCTGCGGGAGATCGCGGGACAGATACTTGGTCGTCCCGTGGGGCCATTGGGCGCCGCCTATCGTCGGAGTGCTCCACAGCTCCACGTACAACGACTCGTTCCCGGTGTAGGCGGGGTCGAGGGTGGCCCTCGCCCACACGGCGTGGCAGCTGTCCGAATAGACCAGCCGCACCTCGAGGTCATTGCCCTTGTTGAGCTGCGCAAGCAGCTCGGCGTCCCAGTCGCACCCGGCGACAAACGGATCCATGCCCTGGCAGCTCTCGGCGTAGCATCCCGGTTCGGTCTCGCCTGCCGACGCCTGCGGCGCCACGAGCATCTGGGAGAACCAGAGGAGCGCCAGCGCGCCCCCGATCCGTCCCCATTTTCTTCTGCGCATAGCACTCTCCTCGAGTGACACGACGGGATGGGGCTACCGGTAGATGTCGACGACGACGCGATTGGGCTGGGTCAACGTGAAGACGTTGTAGCGTGAGACGGGTCCGTCAAGGGTGATCCCGAAGTCGGTCGCCGGGGAGAACCCGAGGATGGAGCCAGTGGTGAACAGGAACTGGGTCGCCTTGACCGTCGGCAGGTTGAACGACTCCACGTGCGGGTTCGTCGCCAAGAAGTCTCCAGCCTCGGCGTTCTTGAAGCTCAGGAAGAGATACGAGGAACCTCGGGTGAGCATCTCCTTCGGCTCACCACCCGGAGTCATGTACGAGGGAGACGTGCCGTAGGTGGCCTCGACAGCCGGCAGAGGGCCGGCTCCCAGATCGAACACCACACGGTCGTAGCCGGTATGGGTTGCGGCGCGGACCCCGTCGACACAGATGTCTTCACAGACCTCCGCGGCATTCTGAGATGCCGCAGCCGCGGTCGTGGGAACGGAGCCGAGCGTCGCGAGGACGGCTAAGGCAGCCGGAATGACTAAGCGTGCGAGAGCACTTCGCGTAGCGCGCATGATTTCTTGTCCCTTCGAGCTGGAGGGGCGCAGACTACGTCAGGTACCTGCCATTCGAGCCGGGCGAGGCGGCTAGTACGTCACGTTTCACTATCCCAATGACGGGATTTGGCCACTTCGCAGAGCACGGTTTTCTGGCTCCAATCGCGTCAGAAGCCGCATCCCCACTGCTCTTGAAGCTTGCGGGTCGAGCAGATGTCTCGTCCGGGTGATCTTCCGGTCACGCGCGCACAAAGTCATTCCGTCTGGTAAGTAGGGGGTTTGGCCTCGTTTCGGGAGTGCCTGTTGTCGTTGCTGGATGTGTTCGAGTCCGTCCGTTTCAATCCGTCCGTCGTGTCGTGTGATTGTTTCGCTGGCGTGCATACCAACGCGACCGTCCGCCGGTAGCTGCAGACATGACGGGTGTGGAGCGAGCGGCCTGACTTCGAGGCCAGGGTGGGCAGCTTGGCGGCCATCTCGCCGCCACATACTGAACGGGATCCGTTGCCTGGCCAGGTGGAATCGCGTGGCGGGCGATGCCCGCAGACTCCCCGGTTGGGCCTGGGGCTACGCCAGACGTGATGCCGGTAGGAGTGTCCGCGCCAGCGTCAACAGTTGCCGATGGTCCGTGTCACGCGACGTGTCGCCGTCCGGCACGGCTGTCGGGCGCCGGTCGGCGTTGCATGTCCCTGACGTCCCCAGGAGGAACGACCGGCGCTGGAACGGTAGGGACTGCTGGGATCTCGACCAGATTCCGCGCGATCAGTCGCATCTGCGCGCTGAAGCATTGAGTGAGACGAATCGCCGCGGCCACGTTCCGGATGGATTCTTCAGTGACCAGGTCAGCCCCCCGTCTGCTGAAGGAATGGATGGTGCCCGACAGTCACCGCGCGGATGCTGCGCAGCCACGGCGGCCGGCTGCGGCCGCCGGCGCCGCGGAGCGCGGGGGCTCGGGACGCGGCGAGGGCCCGTGCCGTCCTGGAGGAGCGGATGGCCGAGCCGCCCACCCTGGAGCGGCTCGCCGCCGACCTCGGCACCAGCCCGTTCGCCCTGCTGAGGGCCTTCCGCGCCGAGTACGGCATGCCGCCGCACACCTGGCTCACCGACGCCCGGGTGCGCCGGGCCCGGCGGCTGCTGGATGCCGGGACGGCACCCGCCGAGGCCGCGGTCGCCGTCGGCTTCACGGACCAGCCCCATCTGAACCGGCACTTCACCCGGAGCGTCGGCGTCCCGCCCGGGGCCTACCAGCGGGCCCGCGGCCTGGGCCGCAAGAACGTACAAGACGCGCCGCCGGCCGCTCCGTAACGTCGGGCGCGTGGCAGAACAGACAGCACACCCCGCCACGCGGGACATACATGACGACCCGCCCGCCGACACGGCCGGAGCCGCCGATGGCGGCCGGAAGCCCGACGCGGCCGTGGTCAGGGACGCGCTCGGCGTCGGCGTCGCCGTCGGGCTCTCCGGCTTCGCCTTCGGCGTGACCTCGGCCGGTGCCGGGCTCACCCTCCTCCAGACCTGCGTGCTCAGCCTGCTCGTCTTCACGGGCGCCTCGCAGTTCGCCCTCGTCGGCGCCCTGGCCGGCGGCGGGAACCCGTTCACGGCCGCCGCGGGCGCCTTCTTCCTCGGCACCCGCAACGCCTTCTACGGGCTGCGCCTCTCCCAGCTCCTCTCCCTGCCGAGGCCGGTGAAGCCGTTCGCCGCGCAGTGGGTCATCGACGAGACCACCGCCGTCGCGCTCGCCCAGCCGGACCGCAGGTCCGCCCGGATCGGCTTCACCGTCACCGGGATCACCCTGTACGCCCTGTGGAACCTCACCACCCTGCTCGGGGCGCTCGGCGCCGAGGCCATCGGCGACACCGCCGCCTGGGGTCTCGACGCCGCCGGGCCGGCCGTCTTCCTCGCCCTCCTCGCCCCGATGCTGAGGTCCGCGACCGAGCGGGCCACCGCCGGCATCGCCGTCGTCCTCGGCCTGGGCCTGCTGCCCGTGCTGCCGGCCGGTGTCCCCGTCCTCGTCGCGGCGCTCGCCGCTCCGGCCGTCCTCTGGTTCCAGGGCCGCCGGGCACAGCGGAAGCCGGAACCGGACCAGGAGGCCGCTCGATGAACACCATGGACAGCACCCAGGTCTGGATCGCCATCGGCCTCACCGTCGCCGGCTGCTACCTGGTCAAGCTGGCCGGCCTGCTCGTGCCGGCCCAGACCCTGGAGCGGCCGCTCGTCCAGCGGCTCGCCGCGCTCCTCCCCGTCGCCCTGCTCGCGGCGCTCACCGCCCAGCAGACCTTCGGCACGGGCACCGCCCTCGCCCTGGACGCCCGCGCCGCCGGAGTCGGCGCCGCCGCGCTCGCGCTCGCCCTGCGCGCGCCCTTCCTCGTCGTGGTGGGCGCGGCCGTCGCCGTGACCGCGGGGGTACGGGCCCTCGGCGGCTGAACCGCCCCCACGGACGACCGACCCGGACCACGCGCGCGCGGCCCGGGTCAGTCGTCCAGCGACCGCCCGTACGCCCGGAGCGTGCGCAGGGCCTCGATCGTGACGATCGGCCGCCACTCCAGGGCCGAGCCCGGCGCCCAGGCCCGCCACCGGATCGGCCAGCCGCCGTCCTCGGCCTGCTCCGCCGTGAGGAAGTCCAGCGAGCGGGACAGCTCCTCGTCGGTGAACCAGCCCCGGGCCAGCGAGTCCGGCACGCGCGCGTAGTCGTGCGGGTAGTGGTGCTCGCCCGGCGCGTACCCGTCGGCCACCGGGAACTCCTCCGGCCGGTCCGGGTCCAGCACGGCGAGCCGCTGCTCGCGCACCAGCCGCCCGAGCCGGTCGGCCGCCGCCTCGGCCCGCGGCCGGTCCGGTGCCGAGTCGAGGAACGCCACCGCCGCCTGTACCTCGTACGGATGGGACTTCTCCAGCGACTCCACCGCCGCCCAGCAGAACTCGGTGGCCCGGAACAGCCAGGCGTGCCAGACCTGGTTGCGATGGAGGGTGCCCACCACCGGGCCCGTCGAGAGCAGCTCCCCGGGCGGGTCGTCCACGATCGGCACGAACGGCGCCGACGGATAGCCGCGCTGCGAGGGATGGATCGCCGGCAGTGCCCCCTCGTGCGTGGAGACCGCCGTCAGATAGCGGCAGATCCGCTCCACCCGCAGACCGCCGCAGCGCCCGATCGAGTCGAGGACCCGCAGCGCGTGGGCGGTGTGCAGCGGCTGGCTCACCGGACCCCGCAGATCCGGTTCGAGTCCGTGGCCGTAACCGCCGTCCTCGTCGAGGTACGCGGTCAGGGCCGCCTCCACCGGATCCGCGCCGCCGCGCAGGAAGTGGTAGGCGAAACGGCGCTGTTCCAGCACCCGGGCCGTCAGCCAGACGAACCGCTCGGCGCGGGCCAGCGGCGACCCGGGGGCCGGTGGCGGGGAGGTCGGGGAGGAGAGGGGTTTTTCGGCCATGTTCCGACCGTAGGGCGGAACCGCGCGGTGGCAAGCCCCAGCGGGCTGGCTGCACTCTTGGGAGCGGGATACTGGGGTCATGCGGTTGACGATTTTCTGGGAGCGGATGGCCGACCACTTCGGCTCCGGGTACGCGGACTCCTTCGCCCGCGACCACGTGCTGTCCGAGCTGGGCGGCCGGACCGTCCACGAGGCGCTGAACGCCGGCTGGGAGGCGAAGGACGTGTGGCGGGTGGTCTGCGCCGCGATGGACGTGCCCGCGGACAAGCGCTGAGCGGCGGACGGCGGCGATCCGCCGGGACCCGGTCGGAACGTCCGCCGGGTGCGCGAGACTGGCGGGGTGGCCCCGACTGACGAAACCGAGAAGACCACCCAGAAGACACCGGCGGCGCCCCCCCCCCCCCCCCCCCCCCCCCCCCCCCCCCCCCCCCCCCCCCCCGCCCCCCCCCGCCCCCCCCCCCCCGCGGCCCCGCCCCCCCC
>NZ_JBHYKM010000011.1:73393-101448 GCF_042741435.1 Streptomyces sp. NPDC058955
GCGACCCACAAAATCTCACCACACACAACCCCCCCCCCGCGCGCCGGCGGGGCGGGGCCCCCCCGCCCGGCCCCGCCCCCCCCCCCCCCGCCCCGGCCGCCCCCCCCCCGCCGCCGACTCCGGCGGGCGGCCGCCCACCGAGGCCGTCCCCACCGCCGCGGCGTCCGGGGCGCACATGCCCCGCTGGCTGCCGCGCGCGATGGTCCTCGCGCTCGCCCTGTACGCCTGTTTCCTCCTCGGCGACTGGGCCTTCCACCAGCTCGTCGGCCTGCTCGTCAACATCCTCCTCGCCTTCTTCCTGGCGCTCGCCATCGAACCGGCCGTCGGACGCATGGCGGCGCGAGGGATGCGCCGGGGGCTCGCCACCTTCCTCGTCTTCTTCGGCGTCCTCGTCGTCGGCATCGGCTTCGTCGTGCTGCTCGGCTCGATGCTCGCCGGCCAGATCGTCGACATGGTCGAGAACTTCCCCAAGTACCTCGACTCGCTGATCAACTGGATCAACGAGACCTTCCGCACCGACCTCTCCCGGGTCGAGGTCCAGGACAGCGTGCTCAAGTCGGACTGGCTGCAGAAGTACGTGCAGAACAGCGCCACCGGCGTCCTCGACGTCTCCGCGACCGTCCTCGGCGGGCTCTTCCGACTGCTGACGATCTTCCTCTTCGCCTTCTACTTCGCGGCCGACGGACCCCGGCTCCGCCGCGCGCTCTGCTCCGTCCTGCCGCCCGCCCGCCAGGCCGAGGTGCTGCGCGCCTGGGAGATCGCCGTCGACAAGACCGGCGGCTACCTCTACTCGCGCGGCCTGATGGCCCTCATCTCCGGCGTCGCGCACTTCGTGCTCTTCGAGATCCTCGACGTGCCCTACGCGCCCGCGCTCGCGGTCTGGGTCGGTCTGGTCTCCCAGTTCATCCCCACCATCGGCACCTACCTGGCCGGCGCGCTGCCGATGCTGATCGCCTTCACGGTGAACCCCTGGTACGCGCTGTGGGTGCTCGGCTTCGTCGTGATCTACCAGCAGTTCGAGAACTACGTCCTCCAGCCCAAGCTCACCTCCAAGACGGTCGACATCCACCCGGCGGTGGCCTTCGGCTCGGTGATCGCCGGCACGGCCCTGCTCGGCGCCGTCGGCGCGCTGATCGCCATCCCGGCCGTGGCCACCCTCCAGGCGTTCCTCGGGGCGTACGTGAAGCGGTACGACGTCACGGACGACCCCCGGGTGCACGGCTACCGCAGATACGGAGAGGCCGTCGTGGCACGGCTCCAGAAGGCCCTCCATTCCAAGAAGGACAATCCGGGGAGCCCCGAGGACACGTGACGGCGCCGCTCGCCCGCGGCGGCGTCACAGGTACGAGGGGCCGGTGACGCGGCCGCGGAACGAGTACCAGATCCAGCCCTGGACGGCCGCGAGCAGCGGGGTGACGACGGCCAGCGCCGGGACGAGCAGGGCCAGCGTCCTCGGCGCCGCCGCCTGCTCGGCCAGCGGCAGGGCCGAGCCCGCCCAGAGCGGCAGCCCGCCCAGCAGGACGGCGGTGAGCGCGAGCGGATGCCAGGGCCGCCCCGCCCGGCCGACCAGTCGCCGGGCCCGCTGGTACGGGGCGCCGGTGAGCCGCAGCGAGGCGAACCCGAGCCCGTGCGCGGCGAACAGGGCGGCGACCGCCGCCGCGGCCACGACGGCGACGGGCCCGGTGGCGGGCTCGTACGGTCTGCCGGTGAGGAGGGCCGCGAGCAGCAGGCCCCAGGCGAGGGCGACCGCCCAGCTGCCGGCTGTCACGGCGGCGTCGCAGGCGGCGCGCCAGCGGGGCCCCGGGCCCCGGCCCCGTGACCACAGGCCCGCGTCCCGCACGATCCAGCCGGCCAGGAGTGCCACGAGCACCGGTGCCTGGCCGCTCAGCAGCTCGCCCTCCAGCGCGGGGAAGCAGCCGACGAGGACGCCGGCGGTGGCGACCAGCCACACCTCGTTCCCGAGGAAGAAGGGGGCGAAGGAGGCGACGACGAGTCTGCGTTCGGCGTCGCCGCGGCCGAGCCAGGGCAGCAGCATGCCGCTGCCGATGTCCGTGCCGGCGAGCACGAACCAGCCGGTGGCGCAGAGGGCGAGCAGGGCGACGGCCAGGGTTTCCACGGTTCTCCTCGGGCCCGGGGGCGGGTCGGCGTGCGATGTCGGAGTTGGGTGTCGGTGTGCGGCGTCGGTGTCGGGACGGCGGGGTCAGTAGCGGGGCAGCGGCGTGGCGGGGACGGGCGGGGAGTCCTCCTGGACGCGTTCGTCCCGGCCGAGGCCCGTATCGACCGGGCCGCGGCGGGCGTGCCGGGCGAGCAGCCAGAAGTTCAGGACGGCCAGCAGCAGGAAGAGCGTGGCGAACACGGCCAGGGAGAGCCGCATCGTGCCGGGGGAGAGCTCCGAGACGGCGTCCTCGGTCCTCAGCAGCCCGTACACCACCCAGGGCTGGCGGCCCGCCTCACGGAAGACCCAGCCGCCGGTCATGGCGAGGTACGGCAGCGGCACGGAGGCCATGAGGACCAGGTGCCAGAGCCGGAACCTCAGGACGACCTTCCGGAACGCGGCCAGGATCACCCCGGCGAAGCAGAGGTACAGCATCAGCCCGAAGCTGATGAGCATCACCAGACCGCCGCCCCGGGTCAGCCCCTCGGAGGGTATGTAGTCGCCGGGGCCGAAGCGGGTCGTCAACTCGGCCTGCACCCGGGCGATCTCGGCCGCCTGCCCCCGGAAGACGGCCGCCTTCATCGGCTGGAAGGAGGCGAGGGACGCGAACTGGAGCCCGCCGCTGACCGCCGCCGCCATCAGCGCCGGCGCCGCGACGAAGACGCCGGTCCGCAGGCTCCGTCGGAAGAAGTCCGCCTCCGCCGTCCGCCGGAAGAGGTGGTAGGCGCTGACCCCGGCCATGAAGAAGCCGGCGGTGAGCAGGGCTCCCGCCAGGATGTGGGCGAGCGGGAGGAGCGCGGCCGGGTTGGTGAGGACCGCGGCCGGGTCGGTCAGGACGAGCTCGCCGCCCTCGGAGCCGTACCCCACCGGATGGTTGAGGAAGCCGTTGGAGACGAGGATCCAGTACGCGGAGAGGTAGGCGGTCAGGACCACGACCCAGATCGTCGCCAGGTGGGCCCAGCGGCCGAGCCGGTGCCAGCCGAAGATCCACAGACCGAGGAAGGTGGACTCGACGAAGAACGCGACGAGCGTCTCCACGGCCAGGGACGCGCCGAGTATGTTGCCCGCCTCGTGGGTGAGGCCGCTCCAGGCCATGCCGAACTGGAACTCCATGACGAGGCCGGTGACGATCCCGACCGCGTAGTTGATTACGTACAGCTGGCCCCAGAAGCGGACCTGGCGGGCGTCCTCCGGGCGTCGGGTGAGGGTGGCGCGGGTCTGGAGCACGGCCACGACCGTCCCGAGGCCCAGCGTGAGGGCGACGAAGAGGAAGTGGCCTGCGGCGGTGAGGCCGAACTGGAGCCGCGCGAGATCGAGTACGTCCTGATGCACCCTGCCAGCATGTTC
This sequence comes from Streptomyces sp. NPDC058955, assembly GCF_042741435.1. Classification (NCBI taxonomy): domain Bacteria; kingdom Bacillati; phylum Actinomycetota; class Actinomycetes; order Kitasatosporales; family Streptomycetaceae; genus Streptomyces; species Streptomyces sp. NPDC058955. Next base: position 76,896 of record NZ_JBHYKM010000011.1, read on the forward strand.
GGGCGGGCCCCCACGCCACATCTGACCAGGGGTGACAATCGACGGTCGGCCCCGTACACCTTCGGTGGTGCGCGGACGCCCCGGCGTACCACGAAAGTTGATCGGAGCGGCCCCGGACCCTTAGGGGAGGCCCCGAGGCGGCGGGCCCGGCCGGGGCCGTCAGGCCAGCCAGCCGGGGGTGATCATCCCTGATTCGTAGGCCAGGACGACGAGCTGGGCCCGGTCCCGGACCTCCAGCTTGGTCATGATCCGGCTGACGTGGGTCTTGGCGGTCGCGGGGGAGAGGACGAGCCGGCCGGCGATCTCGTCGTTGGACAGGCCGGCTCCGACCAGGCCCAGGACCTCCCGCTCGCGGTCGGTGAGCGCCTCCAGGCGCGGCGTCGGGTCGGGCCGGCGACCGGCCGGGTCGGCGCGGACGGCGAACTCGGCGATGAGCCTGCGGGTCACCGCCGGCGCGATGAGGGCGTCGCCCCGTGCCACGACCCGCACCGCGTGCAGCAGTTCCATCGGCTCGGTGTCCTTGACGAGGAAGCCGGAGGCGCCGGCGCGCAGCGCTCCGTACACGTGCTCGTCCTCGTCGAAGGTGGTGAGGATGACGACCTTCACGCCGTCGAGCCGGGGGTCGGCGGTGATGCGCCGGGTGGCCTCCAGACCGTCGAGGACCGGCATGCGGATGTCCATGAGGACGACGTCCGGGCGGAGTCCGTCGGCGAGCGCGACGGCCTGCTCGCCGTCCCCCGCCTCGCCGACAACCTCGATGTCCTCCTCGTCGGAGAGGATCGACCGGAATCCGGCCCGGACGAGGGTCTGGTCGTCGGCGAGCACGACGCGGATCATCGCTGCTTCCCTTCCTGCGGGGTGAGGGTGGTGGGGAGGCGGGCGTCGACGAGGAACCCGCCGTCGGCCGGGCCGGCGGTGAGCGTGCCGCCGAGGGCACGGGCCCGTTCGGTCATGCCCCGGACGCCGCTGCCGCCGGCCGTCCCGGCGCGGTCCTGGTCGTCGGGGCGGGTCCGCGGGGTGTTCCCGCCGTCGTCCGCGACGCGGATCCGCACCGTGCCGGTCGCCGTCTCCCAGTCGAGGGTGACGGTGACGGTCGAGGCGGCCGAGTGGCGGGTCACGTTGGTGAGCGACTCCTGCACGATGCGGTACGCGGCGAGGTCCACGGGCGGCGGCAGCGGGACGGGCGTGCCGGTGACCCGGGTCCGCACGTCGAGGCCGGCGGCGCGGGCCCGGGCCGCCAGGTCGCCGAGGAGCGCCAGGCCGGAGGCGGGCGGCGCGGTCGGTGCCGCCTCGTCGGCGCCGCGCAGCACCCCGAGGGTGGCGCGGAGCTCCCGCAGGGCGTCCTTGCTGGTGGTGCGGACCGCGGTCAGGGCCTCGGTGGCGGTGGCGAGCGCGGTCTCGGGGTCGAGGCGCTTGGCGAGCCGGTGCAGGGCGGCGCCGGACTGCACGTTGATGAGGGAGACGGTGTGGCCGAGGACGTCGTGGAGTTCGCGGGCGATCCGCAGCCGCTCCTCGGTGGCGCTCTGTCGGGCGCGGGCCTCCTGCTCGCGCTCGGCGGCCAGGGCCCGCTGCTCCACCTCGTGGAGGTACGCGATCCGGGTGCGCTGGGCGCGGCCCACCGCGACCAGGCTGATCAGCCAGCCGGCGAGCATGGCGAGCGCGGCCTCGTCGATCTGGCGGTGGCCCGGGTCCTGGCGGGCCTCGCCGAGGCCGACGGCGAGCAGGGTGGCCGCGGCGAGGGCGACGGCGGCGGCGAAGCGGCCCTCGGCGGCCGTGGTGTACAGCGCGAGGGCGAAGGCGATCATGAGCGGCCCGTCCTGCTCGGAGAGCGGGTAGTAGGCGACGCACGCGAGGAGGGTGACGACGGCGACGGCGACCGGCCAGGTCCGCCGGAGGACGAGGGCGCCGCAGCCGACGAACACGAGGGCCCAGCCGAGCGCGGCGCGCGGGGCGGACTCGTGGACCTGCCACCCGGAGATCAGCGTCCAGACCGTCACCAGGAGGAGGACGAGGCCGGCGATCAGGGCGTCGGCGGTCCGGGGCGGGAGGCGCATGGGTCGAAGAATAGGCGGGACGGGGGTCGTGGGCCGCCCGTTCCCCCTATACTAAAAAAGTTGAATAGGTAGCGAGTGGGGCAGGGGAAGGCGGTCGATCGATGGACGCGCACGGATACCGGCGGTACGTGGCCCTCGGCGACAGCCAGACCGAGGGCGTCGGCGACGGCGACGACCGCACCGGGCTGCGCGGCTGGGCCGACCGGCTCGCCGAGCACCTCGCCCGCACCGAGCCGGGCCTCCGGTACGCCAACCTCGCCGTACGGGGCCGCCTGGCCGGCGCGGTGCGCGAGGAGCAGCTCCCCGCCGCCCTCGCGCTCCGGCCCGACCTCGCCACCGTCGTCGCCGGGGTGAACGACCTCCTCCGGCCGGGCTTCGACGCCGACGAGACGGCCGGTCACTTGGACGCCGTCTTCGAGGCCCTGACCGCGCAGGGCGCCCGGGTGGCGACCCTCACCTTCCCCGACGTCGGCCGGATCACCCCGCTGGCCCGCCCCCTCGCGCCCCGCGTCCACGCCCTCAACGACCGGATCCGGGAGGCCGCCCGGCGGTACGGCGTGATCGTCGCCGAGACCGCCCACCACGACGTGGTCACCGACCCCCGGCTCTGGAGCGCGGACCGGCTGCACGCCTCGCCGCTCGGGCACGCCCGGATCGCGGCCGCGGTCGCCGACGCGCTCGCCCTGCCCGGCAGCGACGACGGCTGGACCCGGCCGCTGCCGCCCCGGCCGGTCCCCACGGGCCTCCGGGCCGCCGCCGGTGAACTCGTCTGGGCCGGATCCTTCCTCGGCCCCTGGATCGCGCGCCGCGTACGCGGCCGGTCCTCCGGCGACGGCCGGGTCGCCAAGCGCCCGGACCTCCGGCCGGTGGGGTAGCCGGGCGCGGGCCACCGGAGGGCCGGGCCCGGTTCCGGCCCGTCGGCGCGCGCTCCGGCCGCGAACGCGCCGGAACGCGCCGGAGCGCGCGAGGACGCACTCCGCGGGTCAACGCACCGGGTCGGGTTCAGTCGTCTGTAGGTCGTTTCCGGCGAACCGCGGGAACCCGTCCGATGAGCCTCCTACCGTACGGACTGACCGTGCCGACGCGGTCCTACGAGGAGGAAGCCTGTGTCATCGTCCTGCGACCCCCGCTACGCCCCCGCCGGAGACGTGGACGGCGCGCTGATGGTGATCGACTCCCGGCTCAAGGCCGTCCACGACGGCAGGACCGGGACCGACCCCGAACAGCAGCGGTTGCTCGACCAGTTCACCGCGTCCCTGGATCTGCGGGGCGTCCACGACCTGCTGGACGGCGCCTGCACGCTCGTCTTCATGTTCATGAAGTGGCTGCGCAGGGTCCACGAGGAGCACGAACGGGACGTCATCGAGTACGTGGTCCCCAGCCTCGTGACCACGCTGCGCATGATGCCCCGGAGCGTGCGGCCCGAGGCGATCCCCACCATGGCCGGCCTGGTGATCGCGGCCGGCACCGGCCTGAGCCCCAGCCTCTGGCGCCGCCAGTACGGGGACTGGACCAAGGAGGAGATGACCGCCCTGGAGGCCACCGCGCTGCTGCTCGCCGAGCACATCAACCGGATCGCCGGCGACGTCGACTTCGCCACCCGCATGATCGGCGAGACGCTCTCCCGTGCCGACCGGGAGGCGGAGGCGGGATGGGAGCCGGGGGTCGGCCTCGACCCCGGGTGGGACGAGGACGGCGACTAGACGTCGTCCACAGGGAGCGCGTGGCGCGCTTGACACGAAAATCGAACATCTATTCTCATGAAGGTTCCGGCCCTTGGAATCGCGGGCATCTCGGCGAGTTGTCCACAGGTCGGAGAGACGCGAGAGCCCATTGTCAGTGGCAGGGGTTAGCGTCTTTCACATGAAGCGATCGACTCAAGCAAACCGGGTGGAACCCATGGCAGGAACCGACCGCGAGAAGGCGCTCGACGCCGCGCTCGCACAGATTGAACGCCAATTCGGCAAGGGCGCCGTGATGCGCATGGGCGACCGCACCCAGGAGCCGATCGAGGTGATCTCCACCGGATCGACCGCTCTCGACGTCGCCCTCGGCGTCGGCGGTCTGCCGCGTGGCCGTGTCGTGGAGATCTACGGCCCGGAGTCCTCCGGTAAGACGACCCTGACCCTGCACGCCGTGGCCAACGCGCAGAAGGCCGGCGGACAGGTCGCCTTCGTCGACGCCGAGCACGCCCTCGACCCCGAGTACGCCAAGAAGCTCGGCGTCGACATCGACAACCTCATCCTGTCCCAGCCGGACAACGGCGAGCAGGCCCTCGAGATCGTCGACATGCTGGTCCGCTCCGGCGCCCTCGACCTCATCGTCATCGACTCCGTCGCGGCGCTCGTCCCGCGCGCGGAGATCGAGGGCGAGATGGGCGACTCCCACGTGGGTCTCCAGGCCCGACTGATGAGCCAGGCCCTCCGGAAGATCACCAGCGCCCTCAACCAGTCCAAGACCACCGCGATCTTCATCAACCAGCTCCGCGAGAAGATCGGTGTGATGTTCGGCTCGCCGGAGACCACGACCGGTGGCCGCGCGCTGAAGTTCTACGCCTCGGTGCGCCTCGACATCCGCCGCATCGAGACCCTCAAGGACGGCACGGAGGCGGTCGGCAACCGCACCCGCGTCAAGGTCGTCAAGAACAAGGTCGCGCCGCCGTTCAAGCAGGCCGAGTTCGACATCCTCTACGGCCAGGGCATCAGCCGCGAGGGCGGCCTGATCGACATGGGCGTGGAGCACGGCTTCGTCCGCAAGGCCGGCGCCTGGTACACGTACGAGGGCGACCAGCTCGGCCAGGGCAAGGAGAACGCCCGCAACTTCCTGAAGGACAACCCCGACCTCGCCAACGAGATCGAGAAGAAGATCAAGGAGAAGCTGGGCGTCGGCGTCCGTCCCGACGCCGCGAAGGCCGAAGCGGACACCGCCGCGGCGGGTGCGGCGGACGCGGCCGGCGCGGACGACGCCAAGGCCGCCCCGGCCACGGCGGCCAAGGCCGTCAAGGCGACCAAGGCCACCGCGGCCAAGAGCTGAACCGGTGACCGGTCGCACCGAATGGCCGGGTGACAGCCCCGACTCGTCGAGGGCCGAGAAGGAGCTGTCACCCCAGGATCCGGCGGAGCGGGCGCGGGCGATCTGCCTGCGCCTGCTCACCGGAAACCCCCGTACGCGCAAGCAGCTGGCCGATGCGCTGCGCAAGCGGGAGATCCCCGACGACATCGCCGAGGAGGTCCTCGCCCGCTTCGAGGACGTCGGCCTCATCGACGACGCCGCCTTCGCGGACGCCTGGGTGGAGTCCCGGCACCACGGCCGGGGCCTCGCCCGCCGGGCCCTCGCCCGCGAGCTGCGCACCAAGGGGATCGACCCCGGCCTCGTGCAGGAGGCCGTCGGGCAGCTGGACTCCGAGCAGGAGGAGGTCACCGCCCGAGAACTGGTGGCGCGCAAGCTCCGCGCCACCCGCGGTCTCGACCGCGACCGCAGGCTCAGACGGCTCGCCGGCATGCTCGCCCGCAAGGGATACCCGGAGGGCATGGCCCTGCGGGTGGTCCGCCAGGCCCTGGAGGAGGAAGGCGAGTCCACCGACGGCCTGGAGGAGGGCTACTAGACCTCCCCAGGGGTCGGAGCTGTGACCCGGGGCCGGGTCGGGGCCGGGGGCCGGGTCGGCTGGGTGTCAGCCGGTGGTCCGGGTGGCCGGGAGGAGGACCGGGAGGCCCGCCGCCTTCCATGCCTGGAAGCCGCCGATCAGGTCCGTCGCCCGGTGCAGGCCGAGGCGGCGGAGGGACTCCGCCGCCAGCGAGGAGGCGTAGCCCTCGTTGCAGAAGACCACCACCCGCAGGTCGTGGCCGGTCGCCAGGGGGGACCGGTGGCTGCCCAGCGGATCGAGCCGCCACTCCAGCTCGTTGCGCTCCACGACCAGGGCGCCGGGGACCAGGCCGTCCCGGTCGCGCAGGGCCGCGTAGCGGGTGTCGACCAGGAGCGCCGCACCCGCCTCGTACTCCTCGTACGCGGTGCGGGCGTCGATCCGGTCGAGGCCGGACCGCACCCGCTCCAGCAGTTCGTCGATGCCGACGCGTTCCGTGCTCACTGCCAGTCCTCCGGGCGTTCGACCTGCTCCAGGCGGAGCACGGCGCCGGTCCGGCTGAAGCGCCGGATCAGCGGGAGCGGTGGGTAGTAGGCGTGCACCGACACGGCGTGGGTGTCGGGGGAGACGTTCAGCACCTCGTGGAGGTGGTCGCGGCCGAAGGCGCGGCCGTCGCCCGCGTCGAGCCGGCGGGAGCGGTCGAGCCCGTCGGCCAGCTCCAGGGTCTTCCAGCCGCCCGCCGGGAGGCGGACGGCGAGGGCGTGCTCGGTGAGGCTGCCGCGGGCGGTGGTGAAGGCGCCGAAGGACTCGGCGTGGTCGTGCCAGCCGGTGCCGGTGCCGGGTGGCCAGCCGATCAGCCACGCCTCGCTGCCGCCGGGCCCGTCCAGGCGTACCCAGGTACGGCCCTCGGGGTCGAGCGGCAGGGAGTCGACGAGGGCCTGGTCGGCGGCGGTACGGCGGGCGAAGTCCAGCAGTTCGGCGGCCGTCGGAGGAGCGGCGGCCGGGCGGGTGGTGACGGGCGAGGGGGTAGCGGGGGGAGCGGGGGACTGGGGGGCGGGGGAGGGGGTGACAGAAGACGCGGGCACGGGTGACCGTCCTGGAATCGCTGGATTGCGCGCCGCGAGGAAAGGCCGGCGGAGGGCCCGGAGGACAGCCGAGCCCACCGAGCCGGACGGACGTCCGGGACGGGACAGGGCGGGGCGGACCGGCAGGCCGACGGGCCGGTGGCGCGGGGCGCGCGGGGAAGGGGAAGCGAGTTCAGAGGGACGGGCGACACACGCAGCCCGCGTAGCGGATCAGGTCCATATGGACCCTCCGCCACAGGCGTACATCGGTGTCGGTCACGCTCCGGAGTACACCACGCGCGCCCGCGTGAATCAATGGACGTCCGCGGTCCGGTCGTGTCCCAGGGACGCCTCGGCCGGTGCCGGCACCTCGGCGGAGACGGCGGCAGGGGACCGCTCGCCGTCCGCCGTCCCGGCCGGAAGGGCCTTCGGGGACCGCTCGCCCTCGACCGCACCGACCGCACCGACCGCACCGACCGGACCGTCCGGACCGGCCGATCCGACCGGGAGGGCCTTGGCGGAGGCGGAGGCGGAGGCCGCAGGGTCGGTGTCGTCCGGGGCGTTGCCGCGGGCGGCCTCCGCCGCCGCGCGCAGTTCCTCCGGGTGCACGCCGGCGAAGGCGGCGACCAGGTGTCCGTCGGGGCGGATCAGCAGGACGGCGTGGGCGGGGGCGCCCGGGTAGGCGTCGGTCACCAGGACCTCCGCCGTCATCGGCAGCGCCTCGGCGGCCTCCTCCAGACGGGGCATCAGGCCGGCGGTCCGCCAGTGCCGGCGCTCCCACACACCGGAGCCGGGGGCGACCAGCAGGACCAGGAGCCGGGACTGCCCGAGCCGGTCCCGGAGCCGTACCGTCGTGTCGTCGGGGGCCGTCACCTGGACGTCCTCGACGGGAGCCCCGAGCGGCGTGCCCACCGGGATCATGCCCTCGCTGAACGGCGCGGCGAGCGGCGAGTGCGGGTAGGCCGGGGAGGCGCCCAGCGGGCCCCGGCCCAGGTGCCCGTCGGTCAGCAGGGCGTCGTGGCCGCGCAACACGCCCGGCAGATAGGCGCGCAGCCCCCCGCCGCCGCGCAGCGCCGGCAGGGCCTGGTCGGCGGTGCGGAGGCGGGCGGCGACCGCGGTCCTGCGCTCGCTCTGGTAGCTGTCGAGCAGGGCGTCCGGGGCGGCGCGGTGCCAGGTGAGGGCGAGCTTCCAGGCGAGGTTGTCGACGTCCCGGAGGCCCTCGTCGAGGCCCTGGGTGCCGATCGCGCCCAGCAGATGGGCCGCGTCCCCGGCGAGCAGCACCCGGTCGACGCGCCAGCGGCGGGCGAGCCGGTGGTGCAGGGTGTGGACGCCGGTGTCGAGCAGCTCGTACGGGGGCGTGGTGCCGTCGCACCAGCCGGCCAGGGTCTCGCGGATCCGGGCCACCAGGGCGTCCGGGGTGACGAGTTCGCCGCGCGGCGGCAGCAGCCAGTCGATCCGCCAGACCCCGTCGGGCAGCGGGCGGGCGCTGATCTCCTCGCCGACCCCGCGCCACGGGGGCTGACGGTGCAGCACGGACTCGCCGGGCCAGGGGAGTTCGGTGCGCAGGGCGGCGACCGCGTGGCGCTCGACCGCGGTGCGGCCGGGGAAGCGGACGCCGAGCAGCTTGCGGACGGTCGAGCGGGCGCCGTCGCAGCCGACCAGGTGGCTGCCGCGCCACCAGGTGCCCTCCGGGCCGCGGGTGTGGGCGACGACCCCGGAGCGGTCCTGCTCGACGGTGTCCAGACGGGCGTCGGTGACGAGCCGGACGAGCGGTTCGCGGGCGATGGCGTCGCGCAGTCCGCGGGCGAGCGCGTGCTGGGGGATGTGCAGGGGGGCGGCTGGCGCGGCGGGCGCGTCCGGGTCCTCGGACCACTCCTCGGTGCCGCCGAGCCCCAGGTCGAAGGCGACCTCGCGCGGCTGCTTGCGGCGCTGCATCCCGCGCCAGCCGACCCAGCGCAGCCCCTCGTCGCGGACGGTGGCGCAGCCCAGGCGCTCGACCAGGGCGGCCATGTCGGCGCGCAGCACGACGGTCCGCGCCGGACGGGGTTCCTCCTTGCCGGAGGTCTCGTCGAGGACGACGCTGGGCACGCCCTGCGCGGCGAGCGCGAGGGAGAGCGCGAGGCCGACCGGCCCCGCGCCCACGATGATCACCGGGTCCACGGCGCGGCTCCAAAAGGCCGGAAAGTCATGGGGGCAGCACAGCAGAGTGTGGCACGAGCCCGGTGCTTGATCACAGACCGTATGCAACCCAGTCAGGGTGTTTTGCGTCAAGTGACGCGGTGGGCGTGGTGCGGCTGATGTCCGGTCAGGTCCGGTTCCGGGCGCGGCGGGTGCCTCGCGTACCGCTTTTTGCCCCACCAGGACCTCCGGCCCCGCCGCTTGCCCCGGATGCAGGCGGTCCGGGGGAGGGCGACGGGGCCGGAAGTGGACGGGCGCGGAACTTGGGGGGAAACCGGGCCGGTCGGGGTGGTGGTCCTGAGGGATCCGACGGATCAGAGGCCGCCGGCGCTCGCCCCGCCCATCTCGACGTTCACGACCGGGGCCGCGTCCTTCACCGCGGCCGCCTTGCGGCCCTGGCGCAGCCGCTTCTCCAGCCGGGCGGCGAGGTAGGTGAGGAGGGCGTTGAGCGCGATGTAGATCAGGGCGATGACGGTGAAGGCGGCGATCGTGTTGGCGCCGTAGTTGGCGGTGATCTGCCGGTTCTGGCTGAGGAGTTCGCCGAAGCCGAGCATCGCGCCGCCGAGCGCGGTGTCCTTCACGATGACGACGAGCTGGCTGACCAGGGCGGGGAGCATGACCGTCACGGCCTGCGGCAGCAGCACGTACAGCATGGTCTGCCCCTTGCGCATGCCGAGCGCGACGGCCGCGTCGCCCTGGCCCCGGGGGAGCGAGAGGACGCCGGCGCGGACGACCTCGGCGATGACGGAGGCGTTGTAGAGCACCAGGCCGGTGACGACCGCGTACAGGGGGCGGAAGTCGGAGCTTACCGGGGTGTAGTTCGCGTAGATCTGGCTCGCGAAGATCATCAGCAGCAGCACCGGGATGGCGCGGAAGAACTCGACGACCGCGCCGACCGGGACGCGCACCCAGCGGTGGTCGGAGAGCCGGCCGATGCCCAGGGCCGCGCCGAGCGGCAGCGCGATCAGGATGGCGAGCGCGGCGGCCTTCAGGGTCTCGATCAGGCCGGGGATCAGATACGTCGTCCACACCTGGGAGTCGGTGACGAACGGGCTCCACTTCTCGGCCGCCAGCTGGTTCTTGTCGGCCAGGGCCGAGAGCACCCAGTAGGCCACCAGGCCCAGGACGGCGAGGAAGACGACCGTGTAGAGGACGTTGCGCCGCCTGGCCTTGGGGCCGGGGACGTCGTAGAGGACGGAGTTCATCGCTTCACCGCCAGTCGCTTGGCCGCCCAGCCGAGGAACAGGCCGGTGGGGAGGGTGAGGAGGATGAAGCCGAAGGCGAAGATGCCGAAGACCACGAAGAGGGCGTCGGCCTCGTTCTCGATCATCTCCTTCATCAGGAACGCGGCCTCGGCGGCGCTGATCGCCGCCGCCACCGTGGTGTTCTTGGTGAGGGCGATGAGCACGTTGGCGAGCGGGGTGATCGCCGCGCGGAACGCCTGCGGGAGGATCACCAGGGTCAGCACCTGGGCGAAGCTCATGCCCAGCGCTCGGGCGGCCTCCGCCTGGCCCGCCGGGACGGTGTTGATGCCGGAGCGCAGCGCCTCGCAGACGAAGGTGCCGGTGTAGGCGGTGAGACCGAGGATCGCGAGGCGGAAGCCGATCTCCTCGAAGTTCTCGCCGCCGAGCGTGATCTGGAGGGTCTGGTTGAGGCCGAAGGAACAGGCCACGATGACCACGGTCAGCGGAGTGTTGCGGACGAGGTTGACGTACGCCGTGCCGAAGCCGCGCATCAGCGGCACCGGGCTGACCCGCATGGCGACCAGGGCGGTGCCCCAGACCAGCGAGCCGATCGCCGAGTAGAGGGCGAGCTGCGCCGTCACCCAGAAGGCGCCGAGCAGGTCGTACTGCCCGGAATCAAGAAAGTCGAACACGATGCCCCGCGCTCTCCCCTGGTGGTCGGTCGGTGGGACGGCCGGTGCGTCGGCAGCGGCCGGTGGCGGGGGGGGGGGGGGGGGGGGCGGGGGGGCGGGGGGGGGCCGGCGCCGCGCGGGGGCGCGGGCCGCCCCGCGGGGGGGGGGCCCCCCCCCCCCCCCCCGGCGCGCTCGGTCAGCCCGCGATCTTCGGGGCCGGCTCGTTCTTGTAGCCCGACGGGCCGAAGTGCTGCTTCACGAGCTTGTCCCAGGTGCCGTCGGACACCATCTTCTCCAGGGCCTTGTTGATCTTGCCCTTGAGCTCGGAGTCGCCCTTCTTGAGGCCGATGCCGTAGTTCTCGTCGCTCATCGAGAGGCCGGCGAGCTTGAACTTGCCCTGGTGCTCCTTCTGCGAGGCGTAGCCCGCGAGGATGGAGGCGTCCGTGGTGAGGGCGTCGACGGCCTTGTTCTCCAGGCCGGTCAGGCACTCGGAGTAGCCGCCGAGCTGCTGGAGGTCGGCCTTCGGGGCCAGCTTCTCCTTGACGTTCTGCGCGGAGGTCGAGCCGGTGACCGAGCAGAGCTTCTTGGTGTTGAGGTCCTCGACCTTGGTGATCGAGGTGTCGTCGGCGCGGACCAGCAGGTCCTGGTGGGTCAGGAAGTACGGACCCGCGAAGTCGACCTCCTTCAGACGCTTCTCGTTGATCGAGTAGCTCGCGACGACGAACTTCACGTCGCCGTTCTTGATGAGGTTCTCGCGCTCGGCCGACGGGGCCTGCTTCCAGTTGATCTTGTCCTCGGCGAAGCCGAGCTCCTTGGCGACGTACTTGGCGACGTCGACGTCGAAGCCGGCGTACGAGCCGTCCGGGGTCTTCAGGCCGAGACCCGGCTGGTCGAACTTGATGCCGATGGTGATCTTGTCGCCGTTGCTGCCGGAGTCCGAGCCGGTGCCACAGGCGGTGGCGGTCAGGGCGAGGACGACGGCGGCCGCGGCGGCGGCGGAGGCGTTGCGAAGCTTCATGGGTGAACGTCCCTTGAGTAGGCGTGAGTTGCGAAGACTAGGTCGTCGACTCGCTCAGTGGTGCAGGATTTTGGAGAGGAAGTCCTTCGCCCGGTCGCTGCGCGGGTTGCTGAAGAACTCCTCGGGGGTGGCCTGTTCGACGATCCTGCCGTCGGCCATGAAGACGACCCGGTCGGCCGCGGAGCGGGCGAAGCCCATCTCGTGCGTCACGACCACCATCGTCATGCCCTCACGGGCCAGCTGCTGCATGACCTCCAGGACCTCGTTGATCATCTCGGGGTCCAGGGCCGAGGTCGGCTCGTCGAAGAGCATCACCTTCGGGTCCATGGCGAGCGCGCGGGCGATCGCCACGCGCTGCTGCTGCCCACCGGAGAGCTGCGCCGGGTACTTCTCGGCCTGCGCGGCCACGCCCACCCGCTCCAGGAGGGCGCGGGCCTTGACCTCCGCCGTCTTCTTCTCCGTGCCGCGGACCTTGATCTGACCCAGCATCACGTTCTCGAGCACGGTCTTGTGCGCGAAGAGATTGAAGGACTGGAAGACCATGCCGACGTCCGACCGCAGCCGGGCCAGCTCCCTGCCCTCCGCGGGCAGCGGCTTGCCGTCGATCGTGATCGTCCCGGCGTCGATCGTCTCCAGGCGGTTGATCGTCCGGCACAGCGTCGACTTGCCGGAACCCGACGGCCCGATGACGACGACGACTTCACCGCGGCCGATCGTGAGGTCGATGTCCTGCAGCACGTGCAGCGCGCCGAAGTGCTTGTTCACTCCGGACAGGACGACCAGATCCTCCTGGGCCCGGGGGGAGTCCTCGTGGTCCTTGGACACTGCCACTCCGCTCATCGGCCTCTTGCTCCGTCCTCCTCGGTTGGGAGGACACTAGAGACACGTTCGGATGAGCGTCATCACATCTGAGCGGAAATTGAGGATAACGATAAGGCCACAAGCGGACACCCTGGGTGAAGGTGACCTGCGGCGCCGTACCGGGTGAATAACGGAAGCGGACGGTCCGCCCGGCGACACTTGACTGTGACGTCGGTGATCGGCGTTCATGAACGTTCATGCCCCGATCCGGGCACCCCCGGCGAACGAGAGGAGAAGACCATGCGACTGCTGCTCGTCGAGGACGACGACCACGTCGCCGCGGCCCTCTCCGCGATCCTCGCCAAGCACGGCTTCGCCGTCACCCACGCCCGCAACGGCGAGGAGGCCCTCCAGGCCGTCCTGCCCACCGCACAGGGCGAGCGGCCCTCGTACGGGGTGATCCTGCTCGACCTCGGCCTCCCCGACCAGGACGGCTACCAGGTCTGCGCCCGCATCCGGAAGCTCACCGCCACCCCGGTGATCATGGTCACCGCCCGTGCCGACGTGCGCTCCCGGATCCACGGCCTCAATCTCGGCGCCGACGACTACGTCGTCAAGCCCTACGACACCGGGGAACTGCTCGCCCGCATCCACGCCGTCTCCCGGCGCAACCCCGGACCCGGCGCCCCCGACGACGGAGGTACGGGCTCCGCCGGCGAGGCCACCGTGCTGCACCTCGGCGCCGTCGCCGTCGAGCTGCCCACCCGGCGCGTCAGCGTCGACGGCGAGCCCGTCGCCCTCACCCGCAAGGAATTCGACCTGCTCGCCCTGCTCGCCCAGCGGCCCGGCGTCGTCTTCCGCCGCGAACAGATCATCTCCGAGGTCTGGCAGACCAGTTGGGAGGGGACCGGCCGCACCCTGGAGGTGCACGTGGCCTCGCTCCGCTCCAAGCTGCGCATGCCCGCCCTGATCGAGACCGTGCGGGGCGTCGGCTACCGCCTGGTCGCCCCGGCCGCGTAACGCCCGGCCGCCCCGCCCGTGCGCACCCGACTCCTCCCCCTCCTCATCGTGCTGATGGCGGGGGTCCTCCTCGCCCTCGGCTTCCCGCTCGCCGCCAGCCTCGCCGCGGCCCAGCAGCAGCGGGTCGTCGTCGACCGCCTCGACGACGCCGCCCGCTTCGCCGCCCTCGCCCAGTTCGTCGACGACCCCGCCACCGTCCGGGACGAGCGCCGCACCACCCTCAGCGGCGAGCTCGCCAGCTACCACGACGTGTACGGCATCCGGGCCGGCATCTTCTACCGCGACAACCGCGCCATGGCCGCCGCCCCCGAGGGCTGGGTCGTCCCGTACGAGGGGGAGGGCCGCCGGGCCTTCAACGAGGCCCTGCTCGGCCGCCGCAGCCACGACCCGCCGCAGGTCTGGCCCTGGCAGCCGCACGCCCGCCTCACCATCGCCTCCCCGGTCGTCCGCGACGGGGACGTCATCGCCGTCGTCGTCACCGACTCGCCCACCGGCGAGCTCCGCGCCCGCATCCTGCGCGGCTGGCTGGTGATCTTCGCCGGCGAGGCCGCCGCCATGCTGCTCGCCGTCGGCGCCGCGGTCCGCCTCACCGGATGGGTGCTGCGGCCGGTCCGCGTCCTGGACGGCGTCACCCACGACATCGCCACCGGACGGATGAACTCCCGGGTCGCCGAGGCCGGCGGACCGCCCGAACTGCGCCGCCTGGCCCGCTCCTTCAACGAGATGGCCGACCACGTCGAGGAATCCCTCGAACAGCAGCGGGCGTTCGTCGCCGACGCCTCCCACCAGCTCCGCAACCCGCTCGCCGCGCTGCTGCTCCGCATCGAGCTGCTCGCCCTCGAACTCCCCGAGGGGAACGAGGAGATCGCCTCCGTGCGCACCGAGGGCAAGCGGCTCGCGCAGGTCCTCGACGACCTCCTCGACCTGGCCCTCGCCGAGCACGCCGCCGCCGACCTCCGGCTCACCGACGTCGGCGCCCTCACCGCCGAGCGGATCGCCTCCTGGCGGCCGGTCGCCGACGAGAAGGGCGTCCGCCTGGTGGGGGAGTGCGGGGCGGCCACCGGCTGGGCGGACCCGGTGGCCCTGTCCAGCGCGCTGGACGCGGTCGTCGACAACGCGCTCAAGTTCACGCCGGCGGGCGAGCAGGTCACCGTACGGGTCCTGGCGGGGAGCGACAGCGTGGAGGTCGTCGTGGCCGACCTCGGCCCCGGACTCACCGAGGACGAGCTGAGCCGGGTCGGGGACCGCTTCTGGCGCTCCGGCCGCCACCAGAACGTCAAGGGCTCGGGCCTCGGCCTCTCCATCGCCCGGGTGCTGCTCACCGCCACCGGCGGCGGGATCGCCTTCGCCCCGAACGAGCCGCACGGGCTGCGGGTGACGGTCACCGTGCCGCGGTACGCGCCCACCGACGGGTGACGTCAGGGCGTACGGCTCAGGGCTTGACCGAGCGGTAGTAGCGGCGGGCGCCGTCGTGGAGGGTGAGGGGCTCGGTGTAGACGGCGGTCCGCAGGTCCACCAGCTGCGCCGGGTGCACCTGGCTGCCGATGCTGTCCCGGCTGTCGATCACCGAGCGGGTGAACCCCTCCACCAGGTCCGGGTCGGCGTCAGCCGTCGTCACCATCAGGTTCGCCACCGCCAGCGTGGGCACCTGCTGCCCGTCCTGCGCGGCCGCGTACGCGTCGGGCGGGATCGTCGCGGAGCGGTAGTGCCGGGTGGACTCGCCCACGTCCCGCAGCGCGTCCACGAGCGGCGCGTCCATCGGGATCAGCCGGACCGGGGTCCGCTCCGACAGCTTCTGCACGGCCGCGGTCGGCAGCCCGCCGGACCAGAAGAAGGCGTCCAGCTCGCCCTTCTCCAGCATCTCCGGCATCGCGTCGATGCCGACCGGCACCGCCGTCACCTCCCGGGACGGGGTGATCCCGGCCGCCGCGAGGACCCGGTCCGCTATCAGCCGGACGCCCGAGCCGTCCTGGCCGACGCCGACCCGCAGCCCGCGCAGGCCGGAGACGCTCTGGACCGACGAGCCCTTGCGGACGACCAGCTGGACGTAGTCGTCGTAGAGCCGGGCGCAGCCGCGCAGCCGCTCGAAGCCCGGCCGGCGGTCGCGGATGTACTGCGCCACGGCGTCGGCGGTCGCGACGGTGAAGTCGGCCTCGCCGGAGGCGACCCGCGACAGGTTCTGCTGGGAGCCCTCGCTGTCCGTGAGCGTGATCGACACGTCGGGGAGGTCCTCGGCCATGGCCTGCTTCAGCAGCTCCCCGTACTGCTGGTAGACCCCGGAGCGGACGCCGGTGCTGAAGGTGATCGAGCCGCTGGGCGTCGAGGTCCCGAAGGGCGCCAGCCACCACAGCAGCACCGCGACCGCCGCGAGCAGCGCGGCCGCCAGCGCGAGGACGCGGCGGCGGGCGGCACGGGTGAGCGAGGGGACCATGCCAGCGATCCTGCCAGGTGGCCCGCGGCCCTGACCAGGGCGACCGGGCGCGGGCGGCTGTGATGTGCGCTGCCCGGCCGCCGCCGGTGGCGCGGTGGCCCTCCGTGGCGCTGCGTGCCCCCTCGTGGCCGCGGGTGTCGACGGGACGACTGTGAGCCACGGGGCGCGGGGCGGGAACCGGTGACGGACCGCGGGGCGGAACGGGCGACGGAACGCGGGGCGGGAACGGGTGACGGACCGCCGGACCGCCGTGAGCCCGGGAACGCGCTCCGCCGAACTGGTGAGCGGGCCGCCGGAGGGATGCCGTGCCGTGTGTCCTGCCGCGGCGGCGGGGGTCCGTCCGGTTAGCGTCGGCAGCGCTCGGTGATCTTGAGGGCTGCTCCCCCTGCCCGCCCCTGGCACCCGCCGAGCCTCCGGCCCGCCCCTGTCCCACGGGAGTGTCGGCACTGCCCGTGGCCCGATCCCGCTGGACTGGGCGGGCCCGGGCACGTGAGGGTGGGGACCGGCACCGCACGCCGCCGTCCCGTCCGCACCCGTACGACCCGAGGAAGCCGCCGATGCACTCCGCCCCGTCCGTCACCCCGCCCCGCGTCGCCGTCCTCGCCGACGACCTGACCAGTGCGGGGGACGGGGCTGCGCCGTTCCGCCGGGCCGGCCACCGCGCCCGGGTCCTGCTCTCCGGCAGCCCGCTCGCCGGTCACGGGCAGGAGGACGGGGTCCTCGCCGTCGACCTCGGCAGCCGGCTCCTGGACGCGGACGCGGCCGGGGACCGCACCCGGGAGGCGGCCCGCGCGCTGGCCGGCGCGGGGCTGCTCCTCAAGACCGTCGACTCGACCCTGCGCGGGCACGTCGCCGCCGAGATCCACGCCGCGCGGGAGGGCTCCGGCCGGCCGTCGGTGGTGATCGCCCCGGCCTTCCCCGCCGAGGGCCGCACCACGCTCGCGGGCGTCCAGCACGTGCGCGGCGTACGCGTCGACGAGAGCGAGTTCGCCCGCGACCCCGCCCACCCCGTCCGGACCGCCGACCTCGCCCGGATCCTCCCGGACGCCGTCCTCGTCGACCCCGACCGGACCGAGCTGCTCCCCGAACTCCTCCCGGACGGCGGATTGTTCGTCTGCTCCGCCGCCGCCGACGCCGATCTGGACCGGATCGTCGCCGCCGTGCCCGACCACCGGGCCGTCCTGTGGGTCGGCTCCCCGGGCCTGGCCGCCGCCCTGGCCCGCCACCACACCCACCCGGACCCCTCGGACGCCGCCGCCGAACTCCCGCCCGCCGCCCGCCCCTTGGTCGCCGTCGGCAGCGCCAACCCCGCCACCCGCCGCCAGCTCGACCTGCTCGCCGCCGCGCCCGGCGCGGTCGCCGCCGACGCCGCCGACCGGCTGCGGGCCGCCGACACCCCCGTACGCATCCTCCACACGCCCCACGAACGCCGCGCGGACCCCGCCGAGTTGACCCGCCGCCTCGCCGCTTCCGTGGCCGCCCTCGCCGACCGGGCCCCCTTCGACGGCCTGGTGCTCACCGGCGGCGAGACCGCCGAGGCCGTGCTGCGTGCGCTCGGCGCCCACGGCATCGACCTCCACGACGAACCCGAACCCGGCATCGCCCGCGGCACCCTCGCCGGCCCGGCCGGCCTCTCCCCGGTCCCCGTCGTCATCAAGGCGGGCGGCTTCGGCGACGACCGCACCCTGCTGCGCCTGCACGCCCTCCTCACCGGCGACCCCGCCTGAGGGAGGGCTACGCCTCCAGATACCGCAGGACCGCGAGGATCCGGGGGCTGTGGCCCTCGGTCCCGCGCAGCTCCAGCTTGTCGAAGACCGCGTTGAGGTGCTTCTCCACCGCGCTCAGCGACAGGTGCAGCCGGCGCGCGATCGCCGCGTTCGTGCACCCCTCCGCCAGCACCTGGAGCACCTCCCGCTCGCGCGGGGTCAGCCGGGCCAGCGGATCGGCGTGCGCGCTCCTGACCACCAGCTGCCGGACGACCTCCGGGTCGATCGCCGCCCCGCCCGCGTGGATCCGCTCCAGCGCGTCCAGGAACTCCTCGACCTGCGCCACCCGGTCCTTCAGCAGATAGCCGACCCGCTCGGCGCCGGCCGCCAGGAGCCGGGCCGCGTAGCTCCGTTCGACGTGCTGCGAGAGCACCAGGACGCCCGTCCCGGGCAGCCGTTCGCGGAGGGCGACGGCGGCCCGCAGGCCCTCGTCGGTGTGCGTCGGCGGCATCCGGATGTCCACCACGACCACGTCGGGGCGGAGCGCCTCCGCCTCGGCGACCAGCGTCTCCGCGTCGCCGAACGCGCCGACGACCTCGTGCCCCTCCTCCGCGAGCAGACGGGCGAGACCCTCCCGCAGCAGGGTCGAGTCCTCGGCCAGGATCACACGCACGGCAGCTCCGCGACGATGGTGGTGGGTCCCCCGAGGGGGCTGTCGATCCGCAGGACGCCGTCGAGCGCGGCGACCCGCCCGCGCAGCCCGGTCAGGCCGCTGCCCGCCGGATCCGCGCCGCCCCGGCCGTCGTCCTCGATCCGCACGGTGAGCGGGCCGCCGGGCGCCGCCGCGACCCGTACCGACACGGCCGAGGCGTCCGCGTGCTTGGCCGCGTTGGTGACGGCCTCGGAGACGACGAAGTACGCGGCCGTCTCCACCGGGCGGGGCAGCGGGCCCGCCACCTCGTAGGCGATCCGCAGCGGCAGCGCGCACCGCTGCGCCACCCCGCCGAGCGCCTCCTCCAGACCGAGGCTGTCCAGCGCCGACGGGTACGCCCGCCAGGCCACCTCGCGCAGCTCGGCCAGCACCTCCTGGGCCTCCCGGTGCGCCTGCCCCAGCAGCTCCGCCGCCCGCTCCGGATCGCGCGCGCCGCCCCTGCGCGCCCGCCCGATCAGCATGGCGAGCGCCACGAGCCGCTGCTGCACGCCGTCGTGGAGGTCCCGCTCGATCCGCCGCCGCTCCGCGTCCACGGCCCGCACGACCGCCGCCCGGCTGACCGACAGCTCGTCGATCCGGCGCCGCAGCAACTCCCGCTCCGAGGGCCCGAAGTGCTCCCGGGCCAGCCGGGCGTCGAGCGCGGTCAGCGCGAACAGCCCCTGGAGACCGAGGAAGAGCAGGACGCCCCCGAGGACGAGCTGCGCCAGCAGCTCCGCGGGCCCGAAGGCCCCGCGCACCACACCGCCGACCAGCAGCGCCGCGAGCACCAGACCGAAGCCGAGCAGCGCGAGCACCACCGCGCAGACGAGCCCCGTCCAGGACCGGAGGGCCAGATAGCGGACGGCGCCGCCCTCGCCCCGCTTCTCGTACGCCTCGGGGAAGCGGTCGCCGAAGAAGCCTTCCCGCCGCCTCCGCTCCAGCTCCACGAGCCGCCGGGCACCAGAGTCGAGCAGGCCCAGGGCGTACGTCCGCGTCCGCGGCCACGACAGGAGGCCGCCGAGCCCGACCCCGGCCACCAGGAGGTACAGGAGTCCGACCGGCGCCGTCAGACACCCGGCCACCACTCCCGCCGCACGGCGGACCCCGAACCGCCCCCCACCGCCGCCCCGTTCCACGTCCACCACCCTAGCTAGGCGCGGCGGTGACGGGGCTCCGCCCCGCGCCCCCGGAGCCGTACGACGAGCCAGGTCGCGGCGGCCGCGAGGACCAGGACGACGACGGCCTTCGAGGCCACGCCCACGTACGACTCGACCAGCTCCCAGCGGTCGCCGAGGGCGTAGCCGGCGAGGACCAGGACGCCGTTCCAGACGAGGCTGCCCACGGTGGTGAGGAGCAGGAAGAGCGGGACCGGCATCCGCTCCACCCCGGCGGGCACCGAGATCAGGCTGCGGAAGATCGGCAACATCCGGCCCAGCAGGACCGCCTTGGCGCCGTGCCGCCGGAACCACGCCTCGGTCCGCTCCAGGTCCGCCGGCTTCACCAGCGGCAGCCGCGCCCACAGCGCGTGCATCCGCTCGCGGCCGAAGAGCGCGCCGAGCCCGTACAGGGCCAGCGCGCCCACCACCGAGCCGAGCGTCGTCCAGAACAGGGCCGAGGCGAGGCTCAGCACGCCCTGTCCGGCCGCGAAGCCGGTCAGCGGCAGGATCACCTCGCTCGGGAGCGGCGGGAAGAGGTTCTCCAGCGCGATGGCGGCCCCGGCGCCCGGTCCGCCGAGCGTGTCGACGAGGCCGGCCGCCCAGCCGGCGACGCCGCCGGCGGGCTCCTGGGCGAGAGCGGTCGGGAACGGCGGCATGAGCCCTCCATGACTGTGGGGAAGGTCCCCGGCGGACCCGCCGGGCGACCCTCCCCACGCTAGGAACCGCAGCTCGGAGCCGGTATGCGCGTTCCCGTCCGGTGACCCTGCGGAAAACCGCAGGGCCGGCGGCTCAGGCCGGCAGGTCCGCGGCCGTCGGCACCACGACCGCGAAGACGTCGGTCAGCCCGGTCAGCGCGGCCCGCTTGAGCTCGGCGGCGGGCACCACCGTGCCGTCCGGCGCGGTGAGCGCCCGGGTGGCGGTGGCCTCGGCGACGACGGTCGGCCGGTAGCCCAGGTTGAACGCGGCCTGGGCGGTGTAGTTGACGCACATGTGGGTCATGAACCCGGCCAGGACCAGGTCCTTCCCGCCGCCGGCCGCGAAGCCGAGGCCGGTGAGGACCTTCTCCAGGTCGGTGGCGTGGAAGGCGTTCGGGAAGTTCTTCACCACGACCGGCTCGCCCTCGGCCGGGGCCACCTCGTCGCTGATCGCGCCGACGTGGGCGGTGAGGTCGTACGGGGAGCCCTCGCCGCTGTCGTGCTGGACGTGGACGACCGGGGCGCCGGCCGCCCGGGCCCGGGCGAGGAGCCGCGCGGCCTCGGCGACGGCCTCCTCGGCGCCCTCCAGCGCCATCACCCCGGAGCGGTAGGTGTTCTGGACGTCGATGAGGACCAGGACCGCCTCGGAGAGCCGGGCCGGCTCGTCGGAGAGACCGGAGAGGGACCGCAGGGGGGTGGAGGGAGTGAGGGACATATCGGTGCCTTTCTAGAGGAAACGGAGTGTTTCAGGGCAGGGCGAAGCCGCCCGCCCGGGGCGAAGCCGCCCGCCCAGGGGGATGACGAGGGAGGTTCAGCCGGTCCCGGTGCGGAACCGGCGCCGGTACGCCGCCGGCGTGGTCGCGAGCTGCCGGCGGAACGCCCGGTGCAGGGTCTCCACCGAGCCGAGCCCCGCCCGCGCCGCCACCTCCGCGAGCGGCGCGTCCGAGGTCTCCAGATGGCGCCGGGCCACCTCGATCCGGGCCGCCTCCACATAGGCGGCGGGGCTCGACCCCGTCTCCTGCGCGAAGACCCGGGCGAAGTGCCGCTCGCTCAGACACATCCGGCCGGCCAGCCGCTCCGTGGACAGGTCGCCGTCGAGGTGGTCCGCGATCCAGAGCCGCAGCTCGTCGATGTCCCGCCGGCCGGCCGCCGGACGGCTCAGCGGCACCGAGAACTGGCTCTGCCCGCCCTGCCGCTTCAGATACATCACGAGCTGCCGGGCGACCGCGAGCGCGGTGTCCTCGCCCAGGTCCTCGGCCACCAGGGCGAGGGACAGGTCGAGGCAGGCGCTGATCCCGGCCCCGGTCCAGAGCCGGCCCCGGTCCGTCCGTACGAAGATCGGATCGGGATCGACGGCGACCTCCGGGTGCTCGGCCGCCAGCTGCGCGGCCGTCGACCAGTGGGTCGTCGCCGTCCTGCCGTCGAGGAGCCCGGCCGCCGCCAGCACGTGCGCGCCGACGCAGACCGACGCCACCCGCCGGGCGTGCGGCGCGGTCTCCCGCACCCACCGCACGACCTCCGGATCGAGCCGGGCGACGACCCCGCCGTCCGGGGCCGGATCGACCGCCCCCGGCACCAGGAGGGTGTCGACGTCCGCGCCGACCTCGTCGAAGCCGAGGTCCGCGACCAGCCGCACCCCGGCCGAGGTCCGCACCTCCCCGGCGCCGCCGGGCGCGGCCAGCCGCACCCGGTAGCGGGCGGGACCGCCCGCCTCCCGGTTGGCCAGCGCGAACACCTCGGCCGGCCCGGTCACGTCGAGCAGGTCCACGTCGGGGAAGACCGCGACGACGACCCGGTGGACGGGGTGCCCGCCGGGGCCGGTGGTGGAGCGCGTCTCGGTCATGACCCCACCTTCGCCCGCCCCGCCTCGTGACGGCAATGACGATTCCCTGTCACATCCGGACACCGGGCCCGGACGGAGGCCGCTGGAGACCGCCTACTCTTGAATACTCTTGAAGGCATGACCAGCAGCAGCGACCGGAGTCTCACAGTGGGCATCGAAGGACCGAAGACCTACGACATTCGCACCTACGGGTGTCAGATGAACGTCCACGACTCCGAACGGCTCTCCGGTCTGCTGGAGGAGGCCGGCTACGTCCGCGCGCCCAAGGAGGCCGACGGCGCCGACGTCGTCGTCTTCAACACCTGTGCGGTCCGCGAGAACGCCGACAACAAGCTGTACGGCAACCTCGGTCACCTCGCCCCGATGAAGACCGCCCGCCCCGGCATGCAGATCGCCGTCGGCGGCTGCCTCGCCCAGAAGGACCGCGACACCATCGTCAAGCGCGCCCCCTGGGTCGACGTGGTCTTCGGCACCCACAACATCGGCAAGCTGCCGGTCCTGCTGGAGCGCGCCCGCGTCCAGCAGGAGGCGCAGGTCGAGATCGCCGAGTCGCTGGAGGCGTTCCCCTCCACCCTGCCGACCCGCCGCGAGTCGGCGTACGCGGCCTGGGTCTCGATCTCGGTCGGCTGCAACAACACCTGCACCTTCTGCATCGTCCCCGCCCTGCGCGGCAAGGAGGAGGACCGCCGCCCCGGCGACATCCTCGCCGAGATCGAGGCGCTAGTCGCCGAGGGCGTCTCCGAGATCACCCTGCTCGGCCAGAACGTGAACGCCTACGGCTCCGACCTCGGCGACCGCGAGGCCTTCAGCAAGCTGCTGCGCGCCTGCGGCTCCATCGAGGGCCTGGAGCGGGTCCGCTTCACCTCCCCGCACCCGCGCGACTTCACCGACGACGTCATCGCCGCCATGGCCGAGACGCCGAACGTGATGCCGCAGCTGCACATGCCGCTCCAGTCCGGCTCCGACACCGTCCTGCGGGCCATGCGCCGCTCGTACCGCCAGGAGCGTTTCCTCGGCATCATCGAGAAGGTGCGCGCCGCCATCCCGCACGCCGCCATCTCCACCGACATCATCGTCGGCTTCCCCGGCGAGACCGAGGAGGACTTCGAGCAGACCATGCACGTGGTCCGCGAGGCCCGCTTCGCGAACGCCTTCACCTTCCAGTACTCCAAGCGCCCCGGCACCCCGGCCGCCGAGATGGACGGCCAGATCCCCAAGGAGGTCGTGCAGGCCCGCTACGAGCGCCTGGTCGCCCTCCAGGAGGAGATCTCCTGGGACGAGAACAAGAAGCAGGTCGGCCGCACCCTGGAGGTCATGGTCGCCGAGGGCGAGGGCCGCAAGGACGGCACCACCCACCGCCTCTCCGGCCGCGCCCCCGACAACCGGCTCGTCCACTTCACCAAGCCCGACGAGGACGTCCGCCCCGGCGACGTGGTGACCGTCGAGATCACCTACGCCGCCCCGCACCACCTGCTCGCCGAGGGCCCGACCACCGCCGTCCGCCGCACCCGCGCGGGCGACGCCTGGGAGAAGCGCACCGCCGCGGCCGCCGCCAAGCCGGCCGGCGTGCTGCTGGGCCTGCCGAAGATCGGCGTCCCCGAGCCGCTCCCGCAGGCCGAGGCCCCGGCCTGCGGCGTCGGCCACTGACACCGCCCGGCGCGCCGACGGGGCAGTAGGCTGCGGATCATGCTTGTCGCCGCAGCCGTGTGCCCCTGCCCGCCGCTCCTCGTGCCCGAGGTCGCGAGCGGCGCCGCCCCCGAGCTGGAGGCCGTGCGGGAGCACTGCGCGGACGCCCTCGGGGTGCTCGCCGCCGCCCGGCCCGACCGGCTCGTCGTCGTCGGGCCGGCCCCGGAGGGCGCCCAGGGCGCCTTCCCGGCCGGCTCCACGGGCTCCTTCGCCGGATTCGGCGTCGACCTGTCCGTACGGTTCGGCGAGGGCCCCGGGGGCCGTCCGCTGCCGGCCTCTCTCGCGGTGGGCGCCTGGCTGCTCTCCCGTACCCGTTCCGACGTGCCCGTCGAGGGGCTCGGGATCGGCGAGCTGGCCAGCGCCGAGGAGTGCGCGGAGACCGGACGGCGGCTGGCCGCCGCGGACGAGCGGGTCGCCCTGCTCGTCCTGGGCGACGGCAGTGCCTGCCGGACCGTGAAGGCCCCCGGCTACTTCGACGAGCGCGCCGCCGGCTTCGACGCCGAGGCCGCCCGGGTCCTGGGCTCCGCCGACGTGCCCGGCGTCCTCGCCCTCGACGCCGGCCTCGCGGCCGAGCTGAAGGCGGCCGGACGCGCCCCCTGGCAGGTCCTCGCGGGCGCCGCCGAGGGCGCCGGCCTGGCCGGCCGCCTCCTCCACGAGGACGCCCCGTACGGCGTCGAGTACCTGGTCGCCGTCTGGTCCTGAGACCGGACCCGACGGAACCGGGGGTTGGGGCCGGGGGGCGAGGCGAGCGGGCCCCCGCCCGGCGCGGCGGGC